>WQST01000015.1 GCA_009787745.1 Lachnospiraceae bacterium | reverse complement strand
CTGTGTGATATTATCATTTGTGACGGCGGGTCGGTTGACGGAAGCACAAATGATGAAACATTAAAACCGCCGGGTGTTAATACCTTACTTACCAAAACCGGTATCGGCAAGCAGGGGGCACAGTTGCGGATGGGGATATGGTACGCGCTTGAACGCGGTTACGAAGGCGTGATAACGATTGACGGCAATAATAAAGATAGCATTGAAGATGTTCCGTTATTCATAAAGAAGCTTGATAAAGGTTGCGATTTCGTTCAAGGGTCACGCTTTATCAAAGGGGGAAAGGCAATCAATACCCCGCTGATACGATATCTTTCCGTCCGCTTAATTCATGCACCGATTATCAGTATAACTGCGGGAAGGCGTTTCACCGACACCACTAATGCTTACCGTGCTTACTCACGAAAGTACTTAACCCATCCGTTGGTCAAACCGCTCCGTGATGTTTTTATGACATATGAATTGTTGGCTTATTTATCAACGAGAGCCGGTCAGTTAAACCTCAAAACATGCGAAGTCCCCGTTACGCGCGCTTATCCAAAGAAAGGTAAAACGCCGACTAAAATTAGTTTTTGGAAAGGAAACAGTAATCTGATGAAAATTTTACTATTGAATTTTTGGGGTAAATATAATTACCTTCCTCCTAATCATCAGAAATAACGACATCTTCCTCCTCGTAATAATATGAGTAATCCACACCTTTCATAAACATTTCACGGTCGTTTATTTTGTCGGTCAGCGCCGTTTCCAGTAACTCTTTAATGCGTTCAGGGGCGGCTACGCTTTTTGTCATTGCGTCAAGATAATCCTTCTTGCCGATTTTGCTCCAGTCAACACAACGTTTTAGGTTTTTTTTCAGCATCATATCAAGCCAAATCCGTGTGCTTCTGCCGTTACCTTCCATGAATGGATGAGCGACGTTCATTTCCACATATTTGTCGGCAATCTCGTCAAAGGATTTTTCCGGCATCATCTCTATGGTTTTAAGCGTAACCGTTAAATACTGCGCCATCGCAAATTGAAACCCGCCTTTGGCGATATTCTTGCTCCTTATTTGTCCCGCAAAATCATACAGCCCGCCGAATAAATAACCGTGGATCTGCTGTAACCCTTTGACCGTGCCGACTTCTAAGGTGTCAAACAGTGAACTGTCGAAAAGGGAGTATGCCTTGGATTTACTTTTACCATCAATGGTTTCGTCGCTATAAGTGAACCATTCGATAAAACGGTTTGCCTTTTTGCTTGGAAAATTCTTCGCAAGTTCAATAATGCCGTCGTAGTCTAAGCAATCTGACAAGCGGCGCTTTCCGTCAGGCGCAAGCAATTTGAAACCCTTACAATTTGTAAGGATTTCGCTTTGGGCTTTTTTCAAGCGATTTTTCAAAACGTACCAATAGTTGGCAGGATTCGTGCTTTGGCTTAAAATCGCAACAATATCCACAACCGAAAACCACCATTTGGAATTTTCATCATCCCAAACAGCTCGTACTTCGGCATTATCAAAAAAACGAATTGAAATTTTCTGAGCGCTCATCTGTGCCACCTCACATATTATGTTATTCTAAAGCCGCAGGGAAGAAATCTCAGTTTTTACTATAATAAACGTGAAATCCTTCGCTATCAATTAATCTGCTCATTCTGACGATGAATAAGCGGGTCTTCGTATTTATCCATGAAATCTTTGCCCAAGAAGATAATTTCTTTTGCGAATTTTATGGCGTCGGGTACTGTAAAAACTGAAACGACTCGGTCGAAAGATAGATTCGGGATATAATTCAAAATTTCCATTGGGAACATTCCATCGAGAACGATGTGCCGGGGGAAAATCTTCATATAATCTATCTCGTCGCGCGGATGAGGTTTTATGATAATCGCGGTCTTTTTATCCAATTGACCGTATTGGTCAATGATATCACTGAATATCCTTTTACGTGTTTCTAAATCACACAACGGTTCGGATAGTATTAAAACTTTGGCTACACTTAAATCAAGCTTTGCTTTTAAAGTTTCAATATCAGCAACAAAGATTTCTAAAAGAATCCCTTTTGCCCGCTCATCAAGATCCTTAACTAATTCTTCCCGCGGCATTTCGATATATTTAGCGCAAGGATATTTGAGAACCGAGATATCATTTACTTCCATATCCAAACAGTATTTCCCGTAACCATTTTGGATGAAAATCAAATTCTTGGCGGACATCCATGCTTTCAAACGGAAATTGCCGCGATTGTCAAAACGGGCGGTATCATAATGTTCAAGACAATTCAGACCGTCTTCAAGAGCATGATAATAAATTTTCGCATAGTTAAGATAATATCCAATCGGGTCGGAGTCACAAAAAACGTATATGTTTTCATAGTTACGAAAATCAATCGGTAAAAATGGGATTTGGGCTTTGCCTAATTTTTTCGTAAAAATGATGCGGTTTATCATGTTAAAAAGTAAATTCCCCCGGTCAGTATGGTACTTTTTTAACTCGGGAAAAAATGATTCAGGTCTTTCATCATACTCAAAAACCGCCTCAAATAACCCCGAACTCCCAAGACGTTCTTTTATATCGCCGAAATCATTCGACATCGTGCTTAACAAAATCGTTGCTTCGGGACTTGGCATTATGTTTAGCTTTAGCTCCTTTAAGCAAGCAATATAAACATGATAAAATGTGTGGCAAATATAAATCCGCTTTTTCATTGTCACCTCAGCATCGTAACGTAATTTTTGAACTATTCTTTACACAATGCATCGACAATACGCGAAGCGCCTTTAGCATCAAGTATTTTTCGCATATTAGCAGATAACTTCCGCCTTAAAGCAAAATCCGCGCTTACCGCCCCGATATGTTTCGCAAAATCATTATCCTCAGCATAAACTACGGCTTCATGTTTCGATAAACCGACGGCATTAGATATTTGATTGTCAGCTATCGTAAAGCATATCGTCGGAACACCGACAGCGCATAATTCATATAGGGTTGAACCTGACGCGGATATCGCCAGATCGCATTTTTGCATAAGTGATGCCATATCAGAAACATTTTCATATACAATCATCCGCGGTTTCCCGGCGGATAATAAAAGTTCATGATGAGGGTGCAGTGAACCGAATATGACATGATATGTTATATCACCTGTCAAGGTCGTATTTAATGCGATTAAAATTTTTTCGGTTATATTGGTTTCATCAGTACCGCCTGTTGTAATCAGAATATCCGTGACATTTTCCTTTACCTGATAAGGAAGATTTTTAAACTGCTCCCGTAAGGGGGCATATTCGGGACCAAGCAAATATTCCTTTTGCCCGGCATTCATCACTTCTTGCGGATAAATTTTATTTGCCTCAACTCCGTAATTAATAATTACATCAACAGGATAATCAAAAGAAGCGATATCGTCAAGGTAGAAAATCCGCGCATATTGACTTATTTCTTTAAGATAAGATGCCGTAACAAAATATGAATCAATGAGAACACAAGCAGGCTCTTCATCAATTAGGATAGCGGAAAATGATTCAATTTCTGATTCCGTATCATCGTAATCAGTGCCAAGCACTTCTATTCGAAAATCGTCCCCGTCAGGATAAATGTTCCTGAGCAATCGTTCGGATTCCTGATCCGCCAAAACGAAACAAACCGTTATACCACGTCGGCGGCATTCAGTAGCAATTGTTAAGCATCGCATCATATGTCCTGTCGCAATTTTTTTATTGGCGTCGGTTCGAAAAATAATCATCTTTATCCCTCCGTTATCAAAAAATACTTTTAACATTTGTTGTCGCCACTATATCAGCACCTGTTCCCGCGACATCCTTAATAAGAATATCACCTAACGAAATCGGAGCGGAAGCTACCGTATTTTTAATCTCATGCATACAAGCAAAAATCTGCCCTTTGGGAATATCAGCATTAGTTTTTACGGATACGACTTTACTTTCGCCGCCCGATACGCGGATTAATGAGGTCAAAAAGCGAGTCGGCGCCGTCATTTCCTTGTGTGCATACTGCTCGCCGACAGGGCAGGAATTACCCGTGACTTTCATTGTTTCAGGCGGATCTTGCGGAGAATAGTTTTCGACCTTTAATAAGCATCCCGCAGGACAGCCAATACAGATAAGCTGACTTCCAAAATCACGGTCTTTAATCGGCGTATAGCGGTTTTTCGGCGGGATTTTCGGTCTTTTCGCCATACCCCAATCACTACTGCCGTTATTAATATAATCAGCGGCGGCATTCCCTGCGGCAGTTGCTTCAATCGAAACATTATCGACCAAGTCATGCACATGCAGAACATTACCGCAAGCAAATATACCGCGGACAGTGGTTTCTAACTTTTCATTTACCACAGGACCGCCTGTAACCTCATCAATATCGGCAAATGCGGCTTTCGTTAATTCATTTTCAGGGATTAAACCACAGGAGACAAGCAAAGTATCGCAGGAGACATATTCAGCCGTATCTGACAACGGCTTTAAATCCTGATCTACTGCCGCTACGGTGATACCCTTCAAACGGTCTTTTCCGTCGATATCAATAATAGTGTGGCTCATTTTGAGCGGAATACCGAAATCATCAAGGCACTGGACGATATTTCGCGTAAGCCCGCCTGAGTACGGCATTATTTCGACGACCATCTTGACATCAGCACCTTGCAGTTTCATGCGTCTTGCCATAATAAGCCCGATATCACCGGAACCCAAAACCACGACACTGCGCCCCGGCATATACCCTTCGATATTTACAAAGCGTTGGGCTAAACCGGCATTAAATATACCTGCGGGGCGGAAACCGGGAATGTTAAGCGCACCACGCGGGCGCTCGCGGCAACCCATTGCGAGGATTACGGCCTTTGCTTCGATTTTACGCTCATGCAAATCATTTAAGCCGTCGGGCGGTACCTGCGGCTCCTGCATAATGGTAAGGTGATGCCGATTGCCTGACGACGATATATTGACTACCATAGTCAATGTCAGGTACGGAATCTTTCTTTCATTAACCATCTCAATATACCGGCAGGCATACTCAGGCCCTGTCAGTTCCTCTTTAAATGAATGGAGACCGAAACCGTGATGAATACATTGATTCAAAATACCGCCAAGTTCCTTATCCCGCTCTACTATTACAATATTCCTGATTCCTTTGTCGTAAGCGGCGACAGCGGCCGCTAATCCGGCAGGTCCGCCGCCGATGATTGCAAGGTCTGCTTTCATATAGTTGTTCTCCATTAATCAGATATCAACAATTCTGAACCGTATCCCGCTTTAGGTATTTTACTTTTATCAATGCCCAACTCATCAGCAATTAGTTCTGCGACGCGCGGAGTACAAAAACCTGATTGACATCGCCCCATTCCTGCACGGACACGACGCTTCACGCTGTCCAAGCTTACTATGCCGTGGTTCTTAAATAGATTATCTGTTCGCTTTATGGCCTCGGTAATTTCCATTCGCGTAACCATTTCACAACGGCAAATAACCTCACCGCAACCGCGCTTTATCCCTTCCCGATGTGAAATGAAATTTTCTTTATCAAAAGCAGGCATTATTTTGTGAACTAAAGCGGCGGCATATTCACCAATTGCAGGGGCGCTTGACAGTCCGGGGGAATCAATTCCCAGGACATCAATAAACCCCGGTGAATCATCTGCTTCATTGATAATAAAATCACCTTGTCCCGAATTAGCGCGTAGCCCTGCAAACGATGTGATGATCTCACGGGCAGGGATTTCTTTGATACTATCAGCGGCTTTCTTGAGGACGGTATCAAGCCCTGAGGCGGTTGTATTCACCCCTTCCTTGTCGTTGATATCTTCGGCTGTCGGTCCCATCAGCAAATTATCATGAACTGACGGGGTAATCAAGACTCCTTTGCCATATGATGTCGGCAACTGAAAAAGAGTATGTTTGACCATGTTTCCGACTGTTTTATCGAATAACAGGTACTCGCCCCTACGCGGGATAAGCTGATAAGGTATACGGCTAACCATCGCATGAATATGATCGGCAAAAATTCCGGCGGCATTAATAACGATTTTGGCGGAAAATAGTTCATCAGAAGTTGTGACCATTTCATAACATGCGTTATTTTTCTTAATGCCAACCACTGATATATTACGGTAAAAATCAACACCATTAGCGGCGGCATTTTCCGCCATTGATACGGTCAGGCCAAAAGGACAAACGATGGCGCTTTTCTTAGCATATAACGCATATTTTACGTTTTCATTAATTGATGGCTCTAATTCGCGTACCTGTGCTTGATTAAGAATCTCCAGTTCAGTAACACCGTTTTTTATCCCGCGCTCTAAAAGTTTCTCTAAGGCGGATTTATTTTCTTCATCAAAACAAAGTACCATCGCACCATTATTTTTATAATCAAAGTCCAGTTCTTTGCTAAGAGCAGGCATCAAAAAACTTCCGCGTAAGTTCATCTTCGCTTTCATCGTACCTGTCTCGGCATCAAATCCCGCATGAACGATTCCGCTGTTAGCTTTCGAAGCACCTTCGCCGACATCGGCATTTTTTTCAAGAACTGCGATTTTATATTGTTTACGTGAAAGCTCGCGGGCGATACAGCAACCGATTACACCGCCGCCGATTATAATAACATCATACATAGCTAACCCTCTAAAAAATAAATGTTTGTTATCACTGTAACATATTATAATTCATATTTCCCAAAATTTGAATGCCTATTGCTGATTTTTTAATCAAGCCGCAGCAGCTGTATAGAAAATTGATTAATACAAAAAATCTGCGGAACGATTTACTGTCCCACAGATACTGTTGCTTTCCGCTTCTATTTCGCGGTACTAATTAAATCCGGCAAAAATTGCGTCAAACTTTGCCATATTTTTTCCTATATCACCGCCGAAAACAGCTGACCCGGCGACAATAATATTAGCCCCCGCAGAAATTACATCGCAAACATTTTCATGATAGATACCGCCGTCAACCTGAATATCACACCTTAACCCATTATCGTCAATATGCTTCTTTAATTTACGAATCCGCGCCAGCGACTCAGGCAAAAACTCCTGCCCGCCGAAACCCGGGTTCACGCTCATTATCAATACCATTTCGACCATATGCAGATACGGGTAAAGAAGTTCGACCGGTGTATCGGGTTTAATGGTAATCCCTGCTTTAATACCCATCGTATGGAGACTATCAATAAGGGTTATCGGCGACTCGGTCGCTTCAAGATGAAAAGTGATAATATCAGCGCCGCATTTCTTAAATTCGGAAAGATAGCGTTCGGGATCCATAATCATTAAATGAACATCGAATACTTTATCTGTCGCCTTACGGATAGAACTTATAACCGGCATTCCAAAAGAAATAGAGGGGACAAAAATACCGTCCATAACATCGATATGGATATAAGGGGCGGTATTTTTGACTGCGTTTAGTTCTAAAAGTTGCTTACCTAAGATGGTAAAATCTGCGGCTAATATCGATGGGGATAGTTTAATCATTTTGCATTTACTTTCTTTGGTAAAATTCTTTTACTTGCTCATAAACACCTTTACCATCAAGCTTAAATTTCTCCATCAGAGCGGCGGCACTGCCTGATTCACCGAAAACATCACGGACGCCGATGCGGTAAACGGGAGCTAATGCTGTCTCCGCAAGAGCATCACATACGGCACTGCCAAGCCCGCCGATAATAGTATGCTCTTCAGCCGTTACAACGCAGCCGGTTTTTTTCGCGCTTTTAATAATCAATTCTTCATCAAGCGGTTTAATCGTACAAATATTGATTACTTCGGCACTAACTCCATCGGAAGCAAGCATTTCCGCCGCTTCTAAAGCTGAACCGACACAAGTTCCTGTTGCAACGATTGTTATATCACTGCCTTCTCGAAGTACTTGGCCTTTACCTATTTCGAATTTATAACCGGGATTATCATTAACAACCGGACAAGCGGCGCGGCCGAAACGCAAATAGACAGGGCCTTCATAAGCTACGGCGGCGCGCATAGCCGCTTTCGCTTCAACATCGTCAGCAGGACACATAACTACCATTCCGGGAATCGTCCGCATTAAAGCAATATCTTCACAGCACTGATGGCTGGCGCCGTCTTCACCGACCGTAATTCCGGCATGGGTAGCGCCGATCTTTACATTTAAATGGGGATAACCGATTGAATTGCGGACTTGTTCGAAATTACGCCCGGCCGCAAACATCGCAAAAGAACTGATAAACGGAATCTTCCCGCAAGTCGCCATCCCGGCGGCAATTCCCGTCATATTGCACTCTGCAATACCACAATCGATATGACGCTCGGGGTAAACTTTTTTAAACATATCGGTTTTCGTCGCGGCGGCTAAGTCAGCATCTAAAACAACGAGATTTTCATATTGGGCGCCCAGTTCAACTAAAGCTTTGCCGTAGCTTTCGCGTGTTGCGATCTTTTTTATATCACTCATAGATTTACCTTTCTATTATGCTAAATTTTGATCTATCAAATCCAAGTCCGCCATCGCCGTTTTATATTGGTCGTCATTGGGAGCCGTGCCATGCCAGGCGGCTTGTCCTTCCATGAAAGAAACGCCTTTTCCTTTCAGGCTCTTGGCTACGATACAGGTGGGTTTGCCTTTTGTCTCCCGCGCTTCTAAAAAAGCGGCACGAATGGCATCATAGTCATGAGCATCGATATTGATAACATGGAAATTGAAGGCTTCGAACTTCTTATCGATCGGGTACGGGTTGCAAACCTCACAAACAGGGCCGTCGATTTGCAAACCGTTATTATCAACGATAACGACGAGATTGTCAAGATTACGGTGTCCTGCGAACATCGATGCTTCCCAGACCTGCCCTTCCTGTAACTCACCGTCGCCTAAAAGGGTATAGACGCGGTAAGGGGCGTCATCCATCTGCCCCGCCAAAGCCATCCCGACAGCGGCGGAAATCCCCTGACCTAATGAACCGCTGCTCATATCGACACCGGGGACATATTGCATACTCGGATGCCCTTGAAGGTATGAACCAAGTTTCCGCAATGTTACAAGATCATCGACCGGGAAAAATCCGCGATGGGCTAAAGCCGAATATAACCCGGGAGCCGTATGGCCTTTTGACAAAACGAAACGGTCACGCCCCTCTTTCTTAGGGTCTTTCGGATCAATATTCATTTCTTCAAAATATAAATAAGTATAAATGTCTGCCGCTGACAGCGAACCGCCGGGATGTCCGGCTTTCGCACTATGGACTGCCGTAACAATACCTTTACGGACGGCATTGGCTGTTTTTTGGAGCTCAGAATTAGTCATAGTTGACCGCCTTTCAAAAATTAAACTAAGAATAATTTATCATAAGTTCGCCTGTTCGTCTATATCGTTATCTCAAATTAGCATGGAATAATAAAAGAAAACTAACAAACATTTTTCACGCCCAACTTTCATATATTAGGGATAATAACAGCAAACAGGATATATCTCTTGAAAAAATTCCGCAAAATTTCCTTTACCGAAATAAAAAAATTCTCCGCAATTACGATCCTTATTTTGCTGTCATGCCTTGTGGTATTTTGCTATACCCTAATAAATGACCGCCGGACTTTTACTGCGCTTTCGCATAATCTTTTCATTGAAGAACTCTCCGCCAATGCTCTGAATATGCATTACACCATCGCATACCCTGAAAATTTCGGGATTGAATATGCCCCCCGCCTTTCCCCTTATACCGCCAATGAAGGAATGACCCGCGAAGAAGAGATTGACAATATCATCATGTCCCTTGAAGGGATTACGAAATCTTTCCTCAAATCACAAGACCGTTATACATATGACCTTCTAAAGAAATATTTACTCAGCATGAAACTAGGGGCGCGTTTCCATCTTTATGATGAGCCGCTGTCGCCGGGTTCGGGAGCGCAAGTCATGCTACCGATTCTTCTGAACGATTATACTTTCCGCACCGCGAAAGATGTTGACAATTACTTAATAATCATGGATCAAATCGATGATTATCTGGCAGGGCTATGTACTTTTGAAAGGGAAAAAGCCGCCGCAGGATTATTTATGTCCGACCATGCGGCCAATCGGGTAATTGAGCAATGTGATACAATTATCGGCAAAAGCGATGTTCTTGCAGGAACTCATTTTTTGCAATTATCATTTAAAGAGCGGATTAAAGGTCTGGTTGATAGCGGCATCATAACAAATGAAAAGATGAATGAATATATTGCGGAAAATAACCGCCTATTGCTGGCGGTAGTCGGCCCTGCATATGTCCGGACAGGAGATGAGCTTTATCTGTTAAAGGGCTCAGGACAAAATGATATGGGGCTTGTCCATTTCCCTGAAGGGCAGGAATATTACCTGCACCTCTTAGCCGCCTCGACAGGCTCGGCCCGCAGCATTGAAGAAATCAAAGATTGGTTGTTTATTGATTTTCGCAGCAACTATAATGAACTAGTCAGTTTGTTACAATCACATCCGACTCTTCTCGATAAGCAGGCAATGTATTTCGTTCTTGAAACACCCGAAGAGATGCTCGCCGATCTGGAAGAAAGAATGACGGATAATTTTCCCGCCTTTGAAACTGCTGCCGGAAATATGGAACTATTAACAACCGATATGCAAAAACTGCTTTCTGTCCGCAACGTCTCTCCTGCCATGGAAGAGTATGCCAGCCCTGCTTATTATCTATCACCGCCGATAGATTTTTATTTAGAAAACACAATCTATATCAATCAAAAAAACAATTTAAGCGGGCTTTCATTATATACAACTTTGGCACATGAAGGTTATCCGGGGCATCTTTATCAAACTGTTTACAACCGCATTTTTATGGAACAGACTAACGGAAATCCGCTTCGGCATATCCTGCATTTCGGGGGGTATCAGGAAGGTTGGGCGCTTTATGTCGAAATGGAAGCTTTTAATTATGCGAAACAATTGATGATACCGAAATACCCCGACATCGATTATATTTATGAATATTATCGTTTGAATCATGCTTTGCAATTGGGATTATACTCA
This sequence comes from Lachnospiraceae bacterium, assembly GCA_009787745.1. Taxonomy (GTDB): domain Bacteria; phylum Bacillota; class Clostridia; order Lachnospirales; family Lachnospiraceae; genus UBA935. The sequence continues at coordinate 13,295 of WQST01000015.1, read as the reverse complement.
TTACTCGATATCGCCATTCATCATGACGGCGCAGATATTAGTCAGGTAAAAAAAATACTGGCTACAATCGGCATCGTCGACGATGATGTGTGCCAATCAATTTTCGAATATATCGTCAGTGAACCTGCAAATTATCCGAAATATTACTTGGGTTATTTAGAAATCGAGTCCCTAAAAGAAGACGCGAAGAGAATATGGGGGGCCAAATACAGCGATTATGAATTTCACCGTATTTTCTTAGAAGCAGGCCCGTCGGATTTCGGGACGCTGAGAGAAGTAATAAAACTACCGCCAAGCGGAAAGCTTAAGTAACCTTATCCCATCCCGAACGCAAGCGAAGGTTCTCACGTTCATTATCGTTTTACCGAGATCCTTCGCTATGCTTGGGGCATTAGCTAAATTTCTATTCAAACTTCAAATACTCCGCAAACTCACTTTCCGACGCGTTCAAAAAGACAATTCCCACGACCCCGGGGCCGGTATGGGCGCCGATAGCACAGCCGACTTGACCAATCATAACACTTTTTACATTATATCTTTCAACTAAGCGTTTCGCGATATCATGCCCTAAAAATTTATCAGTACCCGCACAAACTGCTACCCGTTGTTTTTCAAGCTCCACACCGCGTTCGCCGACCATATCAATCAAACGGCTGACCGCTTTACGGAAACCGCGAACTTTTTCTTTTGGTTCAAGAGCACCGTCCTTATTTACAACAATAATCGGTTTAATGTCAAGAGCACCGCCCATTACGCCGGAAAATCTACTGACTCGTCCGCCCTTGATTAAATACTCAAGATCCACAACGGATATCAAATGTTCGACATGATTGCTGCTATAGAACTCGGCGGCTTTGATGATAACATCCTTCGGCGCACCATTTTCCTTCATAATAAACAAACGCTCCACAATCAAAGAGATCCCGCAAGAAGCGCTCTTCGAATCAATAATCGTCATCGTGAAGTTCGGATATGTTTCTTTTATTTCATCCCTGGCCAGATTAGCGGCATTATAAGTTCCCGCAATTCCCGTCGAAAAACATATATATAGTACCTCGTCACCGCGTTCGGCATATGGGCTAAAATGTTGAACGAACATATATTGACTAATATGGTAAGTCTTGATATCTTTCCCTTCGCTTTGAATCTGATAAAACTCATCGGGAAAAATATTTTCACTGTCAAAGTAATCAGTCCCTTCAATAGTCACAGGGGTAGGAATGACATGGATGTCATATTTTTCTTTAATCGGCATCGGCATATCGGATGCTGAATCAGTAACAATTACAAAAGCCATCGTAAAACCCTCCTCATGTATAACTTATCCTGCAATGTGTGCAAGACGTTCAATAATCGGTAAATGTTGTGTGCAAAGTTTCTCACACATTCCGCATTTGGTACATTTCCCTGCATCTTTGGCGACGACATCCCAATGCCAATCTAATCTATTTTGAAAACTTGAACCAAGCAAGACCATGTTGTAAGCGTCCATGTACTTAGGAATCTGGACACCGACAGGGCATTTGTCACAATAACCGCATCCTGTACATAAATCATTGATTGCCTCACCTTTTCCTTCATATAGCTTGCATATCTCAGACGCCGGTTTTTCAACCAAATTTTCAACCGCTATCAAAGCATCGTCAACTTCTTCTTTTGAAGAAAAGCCCGGAAGGGTGACCGTAATCTCACGGTGAGAAGCCACAAAACGTAACGCCGCCTGAGCGACCGTGTAATCAGTACCTTCCGCAAGATAAGCGAATTTCTCCGGGTTCTGAGGGATTAAACCGCCCCCCAAAGGATTCATCACGACAATCCCCATCCCTTTTTCGTAAGCAGTCGCAATCCCGCTTTGGCGGAAGCGATAATTAAGGGCGTTATAACCAATCAGCATCCCTTTAAAATCATTGGCATTAATAGCTTGCTCCAGCTGATCTCCCGGCATATGGGAGGAAAAAACGATATTGCGAATCAAACCTTCCGCCCTTGCTTCTTCATAAAAGCCATGAAGGGCATCATAAAGTTTATTAAATCCTTCCATATTGAGAATACACCAAAGATGATAAAAATCAATATAATCTACTTTCAGCCTTGATAACGATGTCTCTAACCGCCGCCGGAAATTATCTCTAGTCGGCGGACCCTCACAAGTTCCGAAATTCGCTTTAGTCGATACATAAAAACTGTCACGCGGCATCTGACTGAGAGCAATACCTGTAATCGTCTCACTTTTATCTTCACAATAAAACGGTGCGGTATCAAAATAATTAATACCCTTTTCGTGAGCGTAAAGCGGTACTTCGGCACATTTCTCAAAACGGCCTGCGCTTACATCTTCTTCATTGTAACGCATACAGCCGAAACCGATTGCCGAAACCTTCATATCAGTATTTCCATATTTCTTATAATACATAATAATTATATCCTTTCCAATGATAAAACTACCCATATAACACTAACTTATTTTATATCAAGTATAAAAAATTCACAACTTAATTATTTCATTAATTTCTTAAGATTAGAATCAAAAATTATAAATCAATAACAAATGCTCTTGGTCATTAAGCATATCCGAACCCTTTAATTCAAACCCCAGCTTATGGCAAAGGTTAATTGATGCGTAATTTTGCGGTTGAATCAGCACTTGAATTGTATCGAACTCCAGTTCATCCTTCGCCAGTTCAAGGATTGCCCGCAAAGCCTCTTCGGCATAACCCAGACGCTGATGAGAATGCGCAATAATAAAACCAAGCTCAGGATAACGATATCCTTCCCGCCAACTAATCCCTGCGCGCCCGATTACTTCACTCGTCCCGCGAAGCGCCACCGTCCAAATCCCATACCCATAAAAGCTGTATATGGTTTTAATATATTCCGCCGCATATGCTTTTTCTTCATTAATATCGCCGTAAAGCGGATCCATATGGCGGGTAATCAGCGGATCGCTGTAAATGCGGTAAAAATCATCAACATCATCAATCGTCGTTTCGCGAATCGTTAAACGCTCAGTCTCCAATATCCGCCACGGAAGCCCCGCGAGCCGCTCATACGCTTTCAGAAATGAATCGAAATCAATATTCCGTATCTCGCTCATCGCGTACAATGCTTTATATAGGTCGGCGCGTTGGTTATAATCATGTTGCAAAGCAATCGTATAATGCCCTGCGACAAGCATTTTGTCGAGTATTTCGGCATCATCAGTGATAAACAAAATATCGTCCTCACCTGTTGGGGCATTATAAAGTTTCTGTAAATCAACCCCGCCGTCAGCCTCAGCCAAATAAGACACTTGCACCCCATATTCCAAGAAAATCCCTGAAAGATAATCAATATCGGCAACAATCGTCTTCATATATTCCGAAACGTCAGTTTTTAGAATAAATATGATTTGCTTAAGCATTGAAAAATCCACTCTTTTCCTATACAATAAATATATTATACCAAAAGGAGAACAAAATGGCAAAAAATCCTATCATTACTATAACTATGGAAAATGGCGATATCATGGAAGCAGAATTATATCCGGAAATTGCACCGATAACTGTTGATAATTTCATAACCCTGATTAAAAAGAATTTTTATGACGGGCTTATCTTTCACCGCGTGATTAAAGGCTTTATGATTCAAGGCGGCGATCCGCTGGGAGCAGGTTACGGCGGCCCGGGCTACGGGATTAAAGGTGAATTTTCAGATAACGGTGTCGAGAATAATATTAAGCACGATGCGGGAGTCTTATCAATGGCGCGCAGCGCCGATCCCGATTCCGCCGGGTCACAATTTTTTATTATGCACAAAAAATCGCCGCATTTAGACGGTTCATACGCCGCCTTCGGAAAAGTTATTAAAGGTCTTGATATCGTTAATAAAATCGCGGAAACAGATGTCGATCACCAAGATAAACCAACTACCGCCCAAACCATGAAAACAATCACGATTACTTCGTAATCACAATTGTTAGGATGCGCACTAAAGCCGCGCCGATATAATAAACCTGACAATAGCTGAGAATATTATGAATGAAAAAGTATTGAAAACACTTGAATACACGAAAATAATCGACCGCTTAACTGACAAAGCAGGTTCCGGGCTTGCTAAAACTCTGTGCCGGAATTTAGTCCCGATGGCTGTTCTTTCTGACATAACCAAAGCGCAGCAAGAAACATTCGATGCGTTGGGACGGCTTCTTAGGAAAGGCGCGGTTTCTTTTGGCGGGAATCACGATATCGGGTGGTCACTCAAATCGCTTGACAAAGGGAGTACCATCTCCATCCCCGAACTGCTTAAAGTCGCCGGATTACTGGAAAACGTGAGCCGTATCAAACAATACGGACGCCCCGGGCGGGAAAGCGAAACACCTGATTCACTGACTGATTATTTCGATACCTTAGAACCTTTAACCCCAATCAGTACCGAAATCCGCCGCTGTATACTAGGCGAAGATATCATTGCCGACGACGCAAGTTCAGGCCTTCGCCACGTTAGGCGGAGCATGGCACAAATCAGTCAAAAAATCCAAACACAATTGACCGGCATGGTCAATGGGTCGATTCGAAGCTATCTGCAAGACGCCGTAATCACCTTGCGCGACAACCGCTACTGCATTCCTGTTAAGAGTGAATACAAAAATCAAGTCCCGGGGATGATCCACGACCAATCTTCTTCAGGTTCGACTTTCTTCATTGAACCCGCGGCAATTGTTAATTTAAACAACCAATTACGCGAACTGACTTTAAAAGAAGAAGAAGAAATCGAAATAATTATCGCCGCATTAAGTTCATTAGTTGGTGATAACACTCCAACCATCGCCGCTAACCAAAAAATAATGACCACGCTCGACTTCATTTTCGCTAAAGCATCACTGGCATTAGAGCAAAACGCAACGATGCCGCTAATGAATGAAAAGCATTACATCCATATCAGGAAGGGACGCCACCCTTTACTAAAAACTGATTCCGTCGTACCGATTGATATTCATCTCGGGCGCGATTTCGATCTTTTAGTAATAACCGGACCCAATACAGGCGGTAAGACAGTCTCTCTCAAAACAGTCGGATTGTTTACCTTAATGGGGCAGGCAGGGCTTCATATCCCCGCCGCCGACCGTTCAGAACTTGCCGTTTTTAAAGAAGTGTACGCTGATATCGGTGATGAACAAAGCATTGAGCAAAGCCTCAGTACTTTTTCCTCACATATGACGACAATTGTCAATATCCTTAATAATGCCGACCAATATTCACTATGTCTTTTTGATGAACTGGGTGCGGGAACTGATCCGACGGAAGGGGCGGCGCTTGCCATCTCGATTCTCAGCCATCTTCATCAGCGAAAGATTCTTACGGTGGCGACGACCCATTACAGCGAACTTAAGCTTTATGCGCTTTCGACCGACTCAGTACAAAATGCCGGTTGTGAATTTGATGTTGAGACGCTCAAACCGACCTACCGGTTGCTAATTGGGATTCCCGGCAAGAGCAATGCTTTCGCGATTTCATCCAAATTAGGATTACCTGATTTTATTATTGACCATGCAAAAGAGCAAATCAATACTGATGAGATAAGCTTTGAAGATGTGATTACCGATCTGGAAAAAAGCCGTGTTTCGATCGAGCGTGAGCAATTAGAAATCGCCGCTCACAAAGAAGAAATCGCCGCCTTAAAACTAAGGTTAGAGGAAAAAACCAAAAAGATCGAAGCAACTCGTGAACGGATTATGCGTGAAGCTTTCGAGGAATCACGGGATATCTTGAACGAAGCAAAGGATTTCGCCGATTTAACGATCAGGACTTTGCAAAAAGCAGGAATCAGCGACGGAATGAAGGAGCTTGAACAGGCTCGTGAAAGTCTGCGTGAACAAATAAAAGACAAAAATGAAAAACTGAGATATAAAGCAGAAAATGTAAATGTTAAAAAAGTCGCGCCCGATGAAATAAAAATCGGCGACAGCGTCAAAATTTTATCGATGGGATTGACCGGCACAGTCAATAGTATGCCCGATCACAAAGGGAATCTTTTTATCCAATGCGGTGCTTTACGTACTAATGCCAAAATAAATGACCTTGAACTTATTGAACGCGATTTTGAACAAAGCATAAACGAAAACAAAACAGAAGGAAAGGGCCGGACTAACAAAGCAGGAAATACAGGAAAAGTAACTTCCTTCGGCAGTGTCAATCTGTCAAAAGCCGCAAATATTTCATACGAACTTAACCTGCTTGGCAAAACCGTCGATGAAGCGTTATCACAGCTTGATAAATATCTCGACGATGCTTATTTGTCCCATATGCCCAGTGTTCGTGTTGTGCATGGGAAAGGGACCGGAACTCTTCGTAAAGCGGTTCACGGGCATCTTAAGAAATTGAAATATGTTGATGCGTTTCGTTTAGGAGAATATGGCGAAGGCGACAGCGGAGTTACAATTGTGAACTTCAAATAAAAGGAAGGTAGACCATGGTAAACAAACAAAAAATCTTAATTGTTGATGACGACGAAAATATTGCCGAGTTGATTTCACTTTACATGACAAAGGAGTGCTTTGAGACGATGATTGTGAACGACGGTGAATCGGCGCTTTCAGCATTCCAAACATTTGAACCGAACTTGATTTTGCTTGATTTGATGCTTCCCGGGATGGACGGATATCAAGTCTGCCGGGAAATCCGTGCTAAATCGTCAACGCCGATTATTATGTTGTCCGCAAAAGGCGAAGTCTTTGATAAGGTACTCGGGCTTGAATTAGGCGCCGATGATTACATGGAAAAACCTTTCGACGCGAAAGAACTCGTCGCTCGTGCAAAAGCGGTTCTTCGCCGCTATAAGCCGACGATTTCCGTACCTACCAACAAAGATTCCGAAGAAATGGTCGAATATCCCGACCTGCTTATTAATAAATCCAATTACTCGGTCGTTTACATGGGTAAGTCCGTTGAAATGCCCCCTAAAGAACTGGAACTTTTGTACTTTTTGGCATCGACTCCTAATCGGGTTTTTACCCGTGAGCAGTTGCTCGACCAGATCTGGGGCTATGAATATGTCGGCGATACCAGGACTGTCGATGTACATATCAAACGTCTTCGGGAAAAAATTGACGATAATGGGAAATCATGGCAGATTACTACAATTTGGGGCGTTGGATATAAATTTGATTTGAAAAATTAAACATGAGAAAAACACTATATTTAAAGTTCATCTTGGCTTATATTATTTTTGCCTCTTTCGGTTTTATTGTTGTTGCGACTTTCGTTTCATCAATGACGATAGAGCATTTAAGGCGCGAAAGAGCCGACATCCTTTACCGCGTAGCCACACAAATCGCCAATACCTATGCGATTGACCTCTACAATTACGAAACATCCCGTGAAACGGTCAAAAAGCAAATTGATGCTCTTGACGTATTTTTTTCCGCAGCGGTCTGGATTATTAATCCCTCGGGACGGATGATACTTGATTCCCGCGCTCCGCTTGATCCCGAGAACGAAATCGTTGTCGAACATTTCGACCCGATGATTTTCTCAGGCTCTTACTATACAATCGGTAAATTCTTTGATTCATTTGATGAAGACCATATTAGTGTTCTGGCGCCGATAGCTTTTGATTTCAAGGTCAGCGGCTATGTTGCTTTACACTATCCGATGAGCAATATCATCAGCTCCGCTGATTCTTTACTTAATATTTCTTATCTTATGCTGGTCATTCTTTTCTTACTTTCATTAATCATTTTGATTTTTTTTACCGAAATGGTTTACCGCCCTTTACGAAAAATCACCGTTGCCACTGAGCAATATGCGAACGGAAATATGCACTATGAATTTAGCGTTGACAGTGAAGATGAAATCGGTTATCTGGCGGCGTCACTATCTTATATGGCTAGTGAGATTGCCCGAGCGGGTGATGATCAGAAGAAATTCGTCGCTAATGTTTCGCATGATTTCCGCTCACCGCTGACATCGATTCGCGGTTATCTGGAAGCTATGCGCGACGGTACTATTCCGCGGGAAATGTATGAAAAATATGTTGACATTTTGACTAATGAAACCGATCGGTTAATTAAGCTGACCAATAGCTTGCTAACTTTGAACAATTTGAACATGAGAGGAATGTTTCTCGATAAAACGCGCTTTGATATTAATAAAGTTATTCGCGATACGGCAGTATCTTTCGAAGGGACGTGCCGAAAAAAGAAAATTGCGATTGAACTTGTTTTGACCGATGATGTCTTCGTCTGGGCGGATATGGATAAAATTCAACAGGTTCTTTACAATCTTTTAGATAACGCCATCAAGTTCAGCCATAGCGATTCGATTATCAAAATTGAAACAACGGAAAAGCATAGTAAAATATTTATCTCAACAAAAGATAATGGTATCGGGATTCCGAAAAATGAGCTCAAATTCGTTTTCGACCGCTTCTTTAAGTCTGATTCATCCCGCGGGCGTGATCGGCGCGGAACAGGGTTAGGGTTATCGATTGTTAAAGAAATTATCCGTTCGCATGGCGAACATATTAATGTAATCAGTACGGTTTCTATTGGCACAGAGTTTATTTTTTCACTGCCTATTGCCGAAGATCAGGACGAACGCGAAGAATAATTGGAGGTTAATTATGAAACAATGCCCGAAATGTAATAATATCGACCAAAGCGGTACTATTCGTTTCTGCGCTTCTTGCGGGACGGAAATGTTTTTTTTAAGCCGCTTTGAAAAGACGGATAAAAATCAATCAATTCTCACCCTTTTCTTCTCAGGCACAGGAAACACAAAGTATATCGCACAAATTTTCAGCGAAAAGATCGGCGCCGAATGTCACTCAATTGAAGAAGATTTGAATTTCACTGATGCGATAATAAAGCATGAAACGATCGCTTTTTGTTATCCGATATACGGCTCACGGGTTCCGCTTATCATGAGGGAATTTGTCGGCCGATATATGGAGCCTTTGAAAGGCAAAAAACTGGCTATTCTTGTTACGCAGGCGATGTTTTCAGGTGATGGCGCGCGCGTACTTTGTGATTTGTTTCCGAAGGATTATATTGACGTCGTCTATGCGGAGCATTTTTTGATGCCGAATAATATTGGCAATTTTTTCGTATCCGCCAAAAGTGGGCAAAGTATCAAAAAGTGTCTTGATAAAGCCGTAGCGAGGGTAGAAACTGTTGTACAAAATATGAAGCACGGAATTGTTAAGAAGCGCGGATTTTCAACAATTTCAATTTTATTAGGGAAAGTCCAGGGCGTTAGTTGGCAAGGCGACAGCAAATGCCCCCATGCGCTCCCGAAAACAATGGAATATAGAGCAAAGCGCAGTGTGAAATTTGATTCGGATTGTACAGCTTGCGGGGCTTGTGTCTTAAGTTGCCCGATGAAAAATCTAAAGTGTGAGAATGGAGTTATGTCTCATATGAATAACTGCACAGCATGTTACCGCTGTGTAAATATTTGCCCTCATAGAGCGATAACAGCTTTTATAAAATCCAAGCCCAAATGGCAGTATAAAGAGTTTATTTAGTATGATATACCCCCAAATCATTCATGTAGATATGGACGCTTTTTTCGCCGCTGTGGAAGTGCGTGATAATCCTGAGCTTAGGGGAAAGCCGTTGATAATCGGCTCGTTGCCATCTGAGCGCGGCGTTGTTTCCACTTGTAGTTATGAAGCCCGAAAATATGGCGTCCGCTCCGCTATGAGTATAAAAGACGCGTATCGGCGTTGCCCGCATGGAATTTACATGCATCCCAACGGCCACAAATATTATGAAGTTTCGAAGCAAATTCATGAAATTTGGGATAAATATACGGATCTGTGCGAATGCATTTCGTTAGATGAAGGATTTCTTGACGTTACCGCTTCCGCACATCTTTTCGGCGGGGCGGCGAAAATCGGCGGAGAAATAAAGCACCGCACCGTAGAGACCGTAGGGCTTACTTGTTCTGTGGGGATTGGTTACTCCCTGATGTCAGCCAAACTTGCCAGTGAAGAAAAAAAGCCTGACGGATATTTTGAAATCCCAACGCCGAAAGCTTTGCGTGAATTAATAATCGATAGAAATGTCCGCGAAATCTATGGTGTCGGCGCTAAGACCGCCGATGAACTTAAACGCATCGGCATCACTACCGTTCGGCAAATTTATGAAAATCCGCAGTTAGTAACTTCTTTGCTCGGTAATCACGGCAGGCAAATTATCGAACTTGCGGAGGGAATCGACAACCGTAAGGTAACGCCTTTTGCCGAAGCAAAATCAATCGGCGCAGAGCATACCTTTCAGCATGATACTACCGATTTTGCTTATCTAAAAGATGTGCTTTTGCTGACTGCACAGCGAATTAGCTTTGATTTGAAATTAAAGGGCATTTATGCTCATACCGTCACACTCAAAGTCACCTACCATGATATGAAATCTATCACCCGCTCGAAAAGCGGCGATGCCACGGACAAGACGCAAGTGATTTTCGACACTGCCGCCGCTTTATTAGACAAAATCGAACGCCGCCCCATTCGGCTCGTCGGCATTTCATTAAGTAATATCAGCGCCACCCCCAATATGCAAATTTCGCTTTTCGACGCGGGTGATGACGCACAGCAAAGCAAGCTTGATGATGCTATGCTTACGCTGCAAAAAAAGTATGGGCGAGGGATTGTCAAAACCGCCAATGTGTTGGGAGCGGAAAAGAGGGTGGGGGATTTTTAGAAAAAGACAACCCGATTGGTGCGCCAATCGGGTCGTCACCGAAAAAAAGAAGGATTATTAAATTAACATGCTCATACCTACAATCAAGGCAAACCATAATACCCAAGCGACGACAGTAATTAAGATGCAAAGAATTAACCTGACTGCCATTGATAAAGAAGACTTTGAAACCGTAACACATAACGCTGCGCCTGCGAATCCCAGCACAATCGGGATAGCTCCTCCCAAACTAACAACAGGAATAGCAAAGCATAGAATAGCAAACACAATCGCCCAAGCGGGGCGCGCTATGTAAGGTTTACCGCTTTTTAAATACGTATCATTAATAACAATATCAGGCTGACCTTTAACCATTACGATTCTTGCTTCCTTACCGTCAAAATCAAATTTTTCATCTAATCCGAGTAATGAACTTAGAAACCCGACTTTGATAGTGTTCGGAGTCCCGTTTACGGTCAAAATATTTTTTCCTTTTACTTTTTGATAGGAAAACTCATAATTCTGTTCGTTTATAACGCTCTGCCAAGTTATTAATTTACTCATACTACCCTCCTATGTGAAATTTATGATTTCGCCCAACCTAAAGCGACATATTAGGAGTATACTATAAAACTTCATAATTTGCTATGACTAATTTTCTCTGACCGCATATTTTTGCTATAACAAACTCTACCAACTAAGCTTCCTAAGGTCCCCAACCAGCTTCATCTCTGCAAAACCACCCTGCCGTAATGCCTCGTATACAACCACGGCGACGGAATTGGCGAGATTCAGCGAACGGGTTTTCGGGAGCATCGGGATGCGGATGCATGTCTCTTTATAGTCGAGAAGTATTTCTTCGGGGATTCCCGCGCTTTCTTTGCCGAACATAATGAAATCATCGGCGCTGTAAGTCACATCGGTGTAAACATAACGCGCCTTCGTTGTCGCCATCCAAATCTTCGCCCGCGGATTTTTTTCTTTAAAATCAGCGAAATTGAGATATGTCGAAACCGAAATATCTTGCCAATAATCCATCCCTGCCCGCCTAAGTTCTTTTTCGCTCAAACGAAAACCAAGCGGTTCGATCAAATGGAGGCTTGAACCTGTCGCCATACAGGTACGCCCTATATTTCCTGTGTTGGCAGGTATTTCCGGCTCATGTAGTATTATATTCATGGCTACCCCTTAATTCATTATTATTCATCCAAAAACAACTTGCGAAGATTTAGTGACGCTGCGTAAAAGTCTTTTTTAGTCTTTGTTCCTTTATGCAAAACAGCTAAATTACTAATCGCATCTTTCATGGAAACTTCGTTCTTAATAATATAATCAATCAACATCGCTTCTTCTGATTGACTGCAAGAGTCAATCGCTTCTTCTGCTTTTCCTCGTTCTATAATCAGTGTATATTCCCCTTTTTCCGCAGAAGGATTATTTAAAAGTTCTGTAAGTACTCGCATGGGCTTACCACGGTAAATACGTTCAAACATCTTCGTCAAATCATTACATAAGCAAATTTCCGCATCCGGCATCAAGTCAGCCAATATTTCTACCGTCTTTTTAACCCGCTTCGGTGATTCAAAAAAAACTGAAACCAATATATCACTCTTCTTAATAGATTCAAATAATCTCTTTATATCCTTAGCTTCTTTCGGCAGAAAACCATAGAAAGCGAAATTAGATAAATTAAATCCGCACACTGACAGGGCTGATATGACGCTTGAAACTCCCGGAACAGCAATAATATTTATATCCCTTAAAACAGCTTCTTTGATAATAATACTACCCGGGTCAGAGATACATGGGGTTCCTGCATCAGATACGATTGCGACGTTTTTCCCCTCAGCTAAGGCGGAAATCAAAAAATCAACCTGCCGCTTTTCATTGAACTTATGATTGGAAACAGTCTTATTTTGAATGCCTAAAAGCATCAATAATTTCTGCGTAACCCGCGTATCTTCTGATGCAATGATATCAGCTTCTGCTAATATCTGTTTAGCGCGTTCGGTAATATCACCTGTATTCCCGATCGGAGTGGCAACTATGTATAATATTCCGCTCAATTTTACTCCTTGCTTTAGAGATGGTCAAACCCGCTATAACGAGTAATCCGCTTTACAGGCGTGAGATATCGAACTCTGTCTTTATTTATGACAATCCTGTCATTATTATCGGTCGTACTGCCAATCACAGATGCGTAAACACCTCTTCCGTTCAGTTCATCAATCAATGCCGTACTGTTATCACAAATAAGCAAAAGCATTCCCTTTGACAAGTATTCATACGGATTTATATCCAGAAAATTACATATTTCTACGGTTTCTTGACGAATGGGGATTTTCTTAAGATCAACCTGTATACCAACACAGGCATTCTCCGCCAGTTCCCATAAAGCCCCGAATATTCCGAAGTTTCCGACATCATAAACATCCTTTATTCCTAAATCACAGGCAATCTTTTGCTCAACCTCAGTAGATAGGTATTTCTTAAAAGAGACAGCTTCCCTGATTAACCATGACGGAAACCTTTTAGCCAATATCTCTGCCCTGCTCTCTGCAAGAAAGATTGTCCCTTCCAAGGCTGCCCATTTCGTTGCGACGATGTCTTTACTTACAACGGGCGGCCAATGGCC
>WQST01000014.1 GCA_009787745.1 Lachnospiraceae bacterium | reverse complement strand
GATTATTACGGGAAGTGATTGTGAAGGTGCGGGGGAGATGTTTAAGGTGACGAATTTTAGCTTGCCGCAGTTACCTTTCCATAATGATGGAAGTATTGATTATACGCAGGATTTTTTCGGCAAAAGCACTCATTTAACTGTCAGCGGACAGCTTAATGGTGAAACTTTCGCGATGGCTTTTAAGAATATATATACTTTTGGCCCGACTTTTCGTGCGGAAAATTCCAATACTGCGAGACATGCCGCGGAATTTTGGATGATTGAGCCTGAGATAGCTTTTGCTGATTTAGAAGATGATATGATGTTAGCGGAAAGTATGCTTAAGGATGTGATTCGGTATGTTTTAGATAATGCGCCTAACGAAATGGCTTTCTTTAATCAACATATCGATAAGGAATTATTGGACAGATTGACCGGAGTGGTCAATTCGTCGTTTGCGCATATTACTTATACGCAAGCAATAGAGATTCTTAAGAAAAATAACGATAATTTCGAATATAAAGTGTCGTGGGGATGCGATTTACAGACAGAGCATGAGCGTTATTTGACGGAGACAGAATTTAAGTGTCCGGTTTTTGTGACGGATTATCCGAAAGATATTAAGGCATTTTATATGAAAATGAATGAAGATAATAAAACCGTCGCCGCAATGGATTTGCTCGTTCCGGGGATCGGGGAGATTATCGGCGGCAGTCAGCGTGAAGAAGATTATGAGAAGTTAAGAATAAGGATTGTTGAGATGGGGATGAATCCCGATGATTATGCTTTTTATCTTGATTTGCGTAAATACGGGACGGTGCGACATGCCGGATTTGGTCTGGGGTTTGAGCGGTTGCTTATGTACTTGACGGGCATGAGTAATATTCGTGATGTGTTGCCGTTCCCGCGGACGGTTAATAATTGTGAGTTATGATAATGGCAAGTGGATTAAAGCCGTCGGTTTTGTTTATACTTAAGAAAGGTTGTGCGATGTGAGTAAAAAATTTAAGGAACTATATCTTCAAGGAGAGGTAATATTCGAAGATATTGACGAATATATCGAAGAATGGGGCTTAAGCGATGAGAATGTGACCTTGCGGGAGTATTTAGGTTTGAATGAAGCGGAAGAAGATGCCTGGATTAGTATCGGTGAAGAGGCTTTGCAGGAATTATTGGATAAAGGATAACTATGGCTGAACGGTATAATTGGTTTTTTACACATAATGTTCCGATTGAACAGCGCTTTGCGGCATTTGGCACAGCGCACTTTATTTATATGATATTTGGCGTTATCGCAATTGTTGGCTTAGTATTTATCGTAAAAAGGTCGAATCAATATCGCGGGGAACGAATTATTAAGGGAATCGCGATTGGTTTGTTTATTTTTTATTTCCTAAGGGCATATATGTTTTATCGCTACTATGCGAATTTCAATTTTCTTGATCTTTTGCCCTTACATCTTTGTATAATCAGCGGTTTTATCCTTCCGCTTACGGTATTTATGAAAAATAAGCTGATGTGGAATTTATCGTATGCTGTCCTTATGCCCGGCGCTGTTATCGCGATTATTACGCCTGAAGATACGCTTAATTATTATCACTCCTTCGGCTGGATGCCGTTGGTCTTTTTCGTTTGGCATTTTATTGTTGTGGCGATTCCGATTTTGAAGGTGGCTTCGGGTGAGTTTAGACCCGATATTCGGGAATATCCGAAGGTTCTGATGATTTTGTGCGGATATGCAATATTTATATTTATTTTGAATAAGCAGCTTAATACGAATTACTTATATTTAAATGGTGCGGCACGAGGGACATTGTTGGAGGTTTTCGAAAAATGGCTTGGTAATCCCGGTTATATCATTCCGATGGCGTTACTGGTCTTTTTCGTAAGCTTTATGATGTATGTGCCGTGGAGATATGTGAAAAATAAATCTAAGGTATGAAAAATCTTATGGCGTGATCCTTCGTTGCACTCAGGATGACATTGTAAAAGCAGGCATCAATTTGATTTTGTGCATATTCATTTCATGGAGACGGTCGATTTTGGCTTTTATTTCCGCATCCTCGCAAATTCCTGTACGAATATAAATATCCAAAAGTTCATAAGTAAAACCGAGGTTTTCTTCATCGGTTTTTCCGCACAATCCATCGATTGGGGTTTTATCAATAAAGTGGCTTGGTAATCCCAGTTCGCCGCCGATTGCTTTGACTTCGGTCGCGGTAAGATTAGAAAAGAGACTCACGTCCCCAGCAGAATCGCCGAATTTCGTACTATAGCCGACCCAGTCTTCGCTTAGATTGCAGGTGTTTATCACGCGCCCGCCGACAGCTCCCGAGACAGCATAAAGGGTAGTCATGCGGATTCTGGCCGGGGTATTAAATGTGGCGACGGTGTTAAGAGTTAAGCCGCTTTTTTCGATTTCGGCATAAAGATTTTTGACCGCTTCGGCAATATTTATTTCTTTGTATTCAATTTCGAGTGTTTTGCATAAATCATATGAAATATTAATATCGTTTTGATTTCCCTGCGGCATTAAGACGCCCAGTACTCGCTCTTTTCCCAGAGCCGCGACGCAAAGGGCGGCTGTAATAGAGCTATCCTTACCGCCGCTTATGCCGATAACGGCTTTTGTTTTCGGCGTTGCATTGTTTTCGAAATATTCTTTTGTCCATGTGATTAACTTGTTTTTCGTAGTTCCTGCGTCAAACATTTCATTTTCCTCATTTTTGTCATTATAACCTGATTTTTATTAAAAGTAAATTATAATGTAATTGACAAAATCTACTTTTTCCCCTAAAATCATACATGATTCCATAGGAATCATGCCCTCCGGAGGGATGCGCACTAAAGCCGCGCCGATATAATGACTCATTATATCAATGAAAGGGAGACGGAAATGGCGGAAAAAAAACTGGTTGAAGCTATTACTTCAAGGAATGATGATTTTGCTCAGTGGTACACGGATGTGGTTAAAAAAGCCGATCTTATTGATTACTCGAATGTCAAGGGCTGTATGGTTATTAAGCCTGCGGGATATGCGATTTGGGAATTGATCCAATATAATCTTGATCAGATGTTCAAAGCAACAGGCGTCGAAAATGTCTATATGCCGATGTTTATACCTGAAAGCTTACTGCAAAAAGAAAAAGACCATGTCGATGGATTCGCCCCCGAGGTAGCCTGGGTTACACACGGCGGTCTTACGCCGCTCCAGGAACGGATGTGTGTCCGCCCGACATCGGAGACTTTATTCTGTGATTTTTATGCTGCCGATATCCATTCTTATCGTGACTTACCGCGGCTTTATAATCAATGGTGCAGCGTTGTTCGCTGGGAAAAAGAAACCAGACCATTCCTCCGTTCCCGTGAATTTCTGTGGCAGGAAGGTCATACAGCCCACGCGACCGCCGAGGAAGCGGCTGAACGAACGGAGCTTATGCTCAACGTATACGCCGAATTTTGCGAAAAGTTCCTTGCTATCCCTGTCGTCAAAGGGCGCAAAACCGAAAAAGAAAAATTCGCCGGCGCTAATGCGACATATACTATAGAAGCAATGATGCATGACGGTAAAGCCCTTCAATCAGGAACCAGTCACGATTTTGGTGATGGTTTTGCCCGTGCTTTTGATATTAAATATACTGACAGAGACAACACACTCAAATTCGTTCATCAGACGTCATGGGGCTTATCAACACGGATTATCGGTGCGATTATCATGGTGCATGGCGATGATTCAGGTCTGGTCTTGCCGCCTTTGGTTGCTCCGACACAGGTGATGATTGTCCCGATTCAACAACAGAAAGAAGGGGTACTGGATAAGGCAAATGAATTAAAAGAAGCACTGGGAAGCTTTCGCGTCAAAGTCGATAGTTCGGAGAAAAGCCCCGGTTTCAAATTTGCCGAACAGGAAATGCGCGGCATTCCGATACGGTTGGAAATCGGTCCCAAGGATATCGCTATGGGTAAATGTGTAATTTGCCGCCGTGATACCCGTGAAAAAATAGAATGTAATCTCGAAGATGTAACGCAGACGGTTTCGAAATTACTTGAAACAATCCAAAATGATATGCTTGCTAGGGCTACGAAACACCTACAGGAAAACACCTACAAAGCCGCTAACAAAGAAGAGTTCATCAAGGCATTTAATGAAAAATTAGGTTTTGTTAAAGCGATGTGGTGCGGCGACAGGACATGTGAAGAAAAGATAAAAGAAGAGATGGCCGTCACCAGCCGCTGTATGCCTTATGAGCAGGAACAGTTGGCGGATACTTGTATTTATTGCGGTAAACCGGCGGAGAAAATGGTTTACTGGGGTAAGGCATATTAACAATTGGAGTAGTTGATAATGACTATTAACCTTCCGGATAATGTAAAAAAAATTATCGAGACAATCGAAGCCGGCGGATATGAAGCCTTTGCTGTCGGCGGTTGTGTACGCGATTCATACTTAGGGCGCGTACCTGAAGATTGGGATATTACCACCTCCGCTTCCCCCGCGGAGGTGAAGTCTTTATTTCGCCGTACTTTTGATACCGGGCTTAAGCATGGCACGATAACGGTATTATTGGATAGCGAAGGTTTTGAGGTTACAACATATCGGATTGACGGCATTTATGAAGATAAACGCCATCCGAAAGAAGTGACTTATACCAATAATTTGGCGGAAGATTTAAAGCGCCGTGATTTTACAATTAATGCGATGGCATATAATGACCGAAAAGGTATAATTGATCTTTACGGCGGAATTGATGATTTAAAGAATAGAATAATCCGCTGTGTCGGCTGTGCAGAGGATCGGTTTGCAGAGGATGCCCTGCGTATGATGCGAGCCGTCCGCTTTTCAGCACAGCTTGGGTATACGATAGAGAATAAAACACTTAAGGCGATTGCGGAAAAAGCCGCAGATATTAAATTCATCAGTGCGGAAAGGATTAAAGATGAACTGGTTAAACTCATAACATCACCCAATCCTGATTTTCTTCGAGTTGTCTATCAAGTCGGTTTAACGGCGCATTTCTTCCCTGAATTTGATGTATGCATGGAAACAGGGCAAAATAACCCCCATCATTGCTACAGTGTCGGTGAACATATCATTCACTCGATGAAATCCGTCGAAGCCGACAAAATCCTCCGCTTAACAATGATGCTCCATGATATCGCCAAGCCATTGACTGCATCGGTCAATGAAAAAACGGGATTTGACCGCTTTCACGGACATCCTGAAAAAGGCGCAGAAATTGCCCGTAAAGTAATGCGGCGTCTTAAGTTTGATAATGATACGGTTGATAAAGTAACGCGGCTTGTTTTGCATCATGATTATGATATTTATATTAACCCTGATCTTGACCTTAGCAATTTTGTAATCCCTGATAAATATGTGAGGAGAGCGATATCGCGGATTGGCGAAGATATTTATCCGCTTTTTCTAAAAGTTCAGGAAGCTGATATTTCTGCTCAAAGCGATTATATGCATAAGGAAAAGCTTAAATATCATGCCGAAATAAGCAGAATTTATCATAAAATTCGGGCAGCGGGTGATGCGGTAACATTAAAAGACCTTGCCATCACAGGGCATGACCTAGTCAAGTTAGGCATCCCCCCGGGAAAGAATATCGGGAGGATTTTGAAGGAATTGCTTGATGATGTTATTGATTTTCCTGACCATAATAATAAAGAATATTTGATGAAGGCGGTTACTGCGTATATTCGTCAGAAAACGGATGTGGTATCGTAATTTAATTAAATAAGGAGAAATCAATTGCTTTCTATTTATTTGTGTGATGATGAGCCTGCTTGGGTAAATATACTAAGTGATTATATTGAGAAGTATATTTTAGAGTATCAAGCAGATATGAAGATTGTTTATGCGTCTGATGATCCATATCTTTTATTAGGTTACCTCAAATCTAATCCGCCTGAATACGGCATCTATTTCTTAGATGTTAATTTTAATAAAGAAATTGACGGACTTGAACTCGCAAAGCAAGTACGTAAGTTTGATCCTCGTGGGTTTATCAATATAGTAACTGTTCATACGGAGGCGATGGTTAAAACTTTTCAGTATGCTATAGAAGCTATGTGTTTTATTGTCAAAAATGCTATAGATGAAAATTTGAGTAGTACTGTAAGAAAGCAAGTTTTTTCTTGTCTTGATAATGCACTAGAGACTTATAATAATAATATCTCAAAAACCACGCTTCCTACCATTAAAATCGGAGAAAAAGGTACTGACTATATTATTAATTTGGACGACATTATCAGCATTGAAAAATGCAAAGCATCTCATAAATTGAATATTCATTTGAAGAATAGTAACATACAATTACGTGATAATTTAGATAGAGTAAGGTCTGATCTTGGAGACGGTTTCATGCTTATAAATCGAAGCTGTATATTGAACTTATCAAAAATAAAAGAGCATATAAGTCCGAAAAAATTGGTAATCTTGGAGAATGGTAAAACGTATTATTTATCAAGAACTAAGAATATTATGCTAAAAAAATTATTATAATCATGCCCTCCGGGGGATGCGCACTAAAGCCGCGCCGATAACTCAATTACCCTGCCGTATTTATTCTTAATTTTTTCATCATGAGTTACTAAAACTATTGTTTTCCCTTGTTTGTTAAAATCTGATAGTATGTTCATTACCTCGTCAGCATTCCTTTGGTCGAGTGAACCTGTCGGTTCATCAGCTAGGATTACT
Organism: Lachnospiraceae bacterium; assembly: GCA_009787745.1. Classification (GTDB taxonomy): domain Bacteria; phylum Bacillota; class Clostridia; order Lachnospirales; family Lachnospiraceae; genus UBA935. The sequence goes on along the minus strand of WQST01000014.1, from coordinate 17,650 downwards.
CGGCATCTTTTGAGCATTAACCGGGCTAACGAAACACGTTGTTGTTCTCCGCCTGATAGCTTGTACACTTCTTTTTTCTGATAACCTAAAAGTCCAACCTGCGAAAGCGCATCAGCGATAGAAATTCCTGATGAATATTTAGGCAAGATAAATGACAAATTTTCCTCAACAGTCTTGTTTTCAACAAGCGCAAAGTTTTGGAATATAAATCCGTAAACTTCCCGAAATAATTTTTTTCGGTTTTTAGCTTGATTTATATCAATTCCGGCAATTTTTATACTACCGCTGTCTAATTCTTCAATCGCTCCGATCATGTTAAGAAGAGTAGTTTTTCCACAACCACTTTCACCGGTAAAAATAACGAACTCACCGGCTGAAATGGTGGCATTAAAATCTTTTAAAATTACTTTATCCTCAAATGATTTATATAAATTAGTTATTTCAATCATGAATCTATAAAGCGCCTCCTTTTAATATTTTGGTAATCCGAACCTTTTCAATACGATGTGTTGATAGTAATAATGCAATAAAATCAATAATTATTATTATACTTACAGATATAGCCACGGCTAAAGCACTCATATCAAGAATGATTACCATTATTATTACGGTTATAACAATGCTAATGAGATTGCAAATAAGTAAACTGCCGATAATATCCATAGTCTTCTTTAATACTCCGTAACCATGTATTTTTTTAACGCATAATTCAATCGCATTTACGGTATATTCGAGGTTTACAATCTGAAAAACGGTGATAACAGCTAATAAAAGCGACATTAAACTAACAAGAAGCGAAGCAAAAATTCCTGCTCGAATCATAAACCAAAAATGATTATAGACCTCAAACACATTCGTAATTCTTACTATTTCGTTTTCAAGTCCAAATCTATTAATTATTTCCGTGAGCGTTTCTGTATCAAGATTGAACATTCCAACTCCGCCTATATATAATTCGCTCAATCGAACTTTCATTAGGATGAACGGCATCAAAAATAATGACAGGGTCATGATGGAAAGCAAATTCATTTAAGAGAAAGTCACCCCCGTTTATACAAATTACATCTACTCCTGAATCATAATAATAGACTGAATAATCAACCTCATCATGAATAAATAGTTTCGCAAAATCCAACGCTCTATCTTTATCCCCCTCTTTATTCGGAATCAGAAAAACTACCTCAGTTGTCACCGCGTCCGCCGAAAACCCCTTAATAACTGTCGATAGATAGTCAAACGCATTTAAATTGGCTTTGATGATACCAAAATCATAAGGTAGTCCGTCATCGTCAGTCGGGGAAAAAATATTTTGCAGAACAATCGGCTTTAATCTTTCGAAGTAATCTATATAAATCGCATTGTTCATTTCGGTATTTGCTTGATTTAATAAAGTCATGAGCATCATATCTTCTGATATTCTATGATTGGTTCGGAACTGGAAATCGGCAAAATCATATGTTTTTTTTGATGCAAAAAAATCATAAGCCTGAAAATATTTAACAGCGGGCTTCATTAGCATTAAGCTTGATGATATCGCAAATATTGCAAAAAAAGCCGCGAATGATTTGATTAAGTAACCGGATTTAAGTATCTTCTTAGGAATTTTTGAGTTACTCATTGCAGATTTGTAATCTATCTTGTATAAAAAGAGATAAAGTAATGAATTAGTTATAATGAGTATAACTAATAATAAAAAGATTAAGGCAAGTTCATTTGAAACAGAGGTAAGCCTCATAAAAATAAGTATACCGCTTAAAAAAGTAATTAAGTAAACAGCAATATCTATAATAATATTCCGCCAAATAATACTTGCTACCGATGCTCCAAGTATTGTTCGGATAAAGCACTCTTTTTTTAAGAGAAATATCTCAACAAGGGTAAGAAATAATATATATGCGAAGATAATAGACCAATAACCAATTAAGACGTTTCGATATAAAGTGTCAGGGTTTGGCTCATGTATCGGGATAACACGGTTATATAATTCATCAAATTCGGTGATAAATACAGTAATATCACTGCGTTGGCCATAAAATCGCAAAAAACCATTATTATTAATGGGAGCTTCCTTAATATCGTTAAATGTAATATTGATATTTCCAAAAATAATACTCTTAAGGTTATTTCCACGCCCGAATTTATTAATAACCTGTTGCGGCAGTTCGCTTGTTGAATATATTCCGTAATTATGCTCTAACTCCGACGAAAATTCATTATCAATTATAAAAGCAATAATATTATTACGCTCCGCAAATGATCTGATATCTTCCGCCGCTTCTCGGTGATCCTCGCCGAAATCATATGCGGTATAGGTATACAGACTGTCACGGTTGCGAAAAAATTGCTGGGAATGGATTTCACCGATTAATACGATTCCCAGAATGATTAAAATCACCGCTGAAATATATTTGATTTTCTTCATTGTAATACATCCTCGCCAAATACTTCCCGGAATATCTCGAACATTTCCATTATTTGTTCATAATATGTATCGTATAGTAAAAGCCATCTTTCGTAAGATGCTTCGCTATTCTTGGGATTACGCCCTAAAGGATTTCCGTTTTTATCAACGGCAGAACCGTAACCTTTTAAACTTATGACATAAGTTTGACTTCTCATAAATATCGTTAGCCAAAGATCGTTCGAATTGTTTCTTATCCGAATAATGCCATAGTTAAATTTCAAATATTTGGGTAATTCTATTTTATATTGATAACCGCTTCCAAGAGTATCATGGTATGTTCGATGCCTATAATTTGGGCTTAACTTGTGGGTTGCTACGGTTGAAGTCTGAATTAATTTTTCGCTGTTAAGATAGGGGTCAAAACTCGCCATATACCGATTCCACTCTGAATATCGAATTGGACCAACGATGATTATGATAATAATGAATATGAAAAAAATGACCGTATTTTTTGACGGATATTTGAAGAAATTCTTCTTTTCTTTTAATTCGTCATTGTAATGTGTCCCCATATGTTTCCTTTAATATCACAAATAGCTCTATTATTTGGGCATGGTATTTTTCATATAGCCTAAGCCACTCTTGATAGCTTTCTTCGGTATCTTTCGGATATTTACCCACAGGTTTACCCGTGTTATCAACCTCAGAGCCATAGGAATGCATAGATGTATTCGTTTGGTTTTTGATAATCTCACCCAAGCTTAACACATATATCCAGCTTCTTGGCGAAATTATTAAATCAATCTTATATTCATCTGTGGTATACACCATCTGAATATTCCCGCCGAAATTAAGATAAGGCGGAATAACAATACTGTAAAAATAACCGCGTTCATTATAGTCATAATCATTGAATCTATGCCCTACCCAGCCATCCCATTCCATAAAAATATAGCGTTCATAACTATATGGATATTCAACTCCATCATAAATTAAAAATTCAGGTGCTAATGATGGTTTCACTTTAATTTCTTGCAATTTTTCATTATTCACTAATGTGTCGAATATTCTCACATAATTAAACCACATTATATTATATACACCAAAAATAATTAAAGCGATAATAAATAATGTAATAAAAATTTTCAACTTTGGTATTTTTAATTTATTGCAATGTGTCCCCATATGTTTCCTTTAATACCACAAATAACTCCATTATTTGGTCTTGGTATTTTTCATATAATCTAAGCCACTCTTGATACCATTCATCAATATCGTCGGGGTGTTTATCTAGGGGATTGCCGTTTCTATCAACAGCAGAACCGTATGAATGTATAGATTTATGGTTATTATCTTCGGTAAATTCACCTAATCTTAAAACATATAACCAACTTTTTGGCGATATAATTAAGTCAATATCATATACATCGGTAGTATATGTTGTTTGGATATTACCTCCGAATGTAAGATAAGGCGGAACTACAATGCCATAATAATATCCGCGTTCATTATAATCATAATCACGAAATGCATGCCCTTCCCAGCCATCCCATTCCATAAAGATATAGCGCTCATAACTATATGGGAACTCAACTCCGTCAAAAGTCATAAATTCTGGGGCTAATGATGGTTTCTCCTTAATTTCCTGCAATTTTTCATTGTTTACTAATGTGTCGAATATTTTTACATAATTAAACCACATTATATTATATACGCCAAAAATGATTAATGCGAGTATAAATAATACAATAAAAATTTTTAGTTTTGGTATTTTTATTTTTTTTTCTGCTTCCATAATTGTTATATCTCCAGTATATTTAATATTATTATATTAAAATCATTTATTAAAATGCGAAATACTCCCCGCCGGATACCGACAGGGAGATATTCCGCTAAACATTTACCAATAAGCTATTCCACCAAATGAAGCATGATTATTACTTAAGCTTACCCAATTAGTTTCATGATTGCCACCATGTCTGGCATGCTCTGTCATGTGAGACGTTGGAGATGAAACAATCGTAGCTACACCACATCTGGTACTCGGGATTCCATTTACCCTAGTTCGAACCCTATCACCCAAAATAGGTCTTTTTTCGAATTGTCCATTTACTATTCCCATAGATATATTATCCTTGATTATTTCAGTGACTTTGTCAAATCCCCAATTTGCACGATATTCATTAGAATCTGAGATAACCCTGCTTGCAGAAACACCATTGCTACCATGATTGATACCATTAATACAACCACTTAACGGCATTATCGCTTGAAAACTAGAAATCTCCATGCAACAATCATTTTCTTTGAGAAAAGCAATTTTCTCATCATAATACTCATTTTCTATGTCCGAATCATCTTCAATGAAAGCGTCGTTTTCTTCTATGAAGATATTATCATCCTCAACATAAAAATCATTCTCAACGAAAGAACTATCTGCCTCAATAAAAGATTCGCCTTCTTCAGCAAAAGTCGGCATAGAAAATGCTGCAATTACCATAATATTCGCCATTAATAATGACGTTGATTTTTTGAATTTCACTTAGAAATCCTCCTTTTTAAATTTTTAATTTTTTTATTTACTCATCCTTGCTTATGCGCACTTAGCAAAGAATTATAAATCCATTTATTTCGAACATTATGTTATGTAAAATTATCCAGACTTACTTTACATATAGTAACATATTAATTCAATTTTGTCTTAATTTTGGCATGAACTGTCAGAAAAGTGGCATGAATAGACAATTGATAAAATAAAGATAAATAAAAATATACCTATAATAAAGCAGAATCAAACACCCAAATTGACATAAAATACCATATATATGGTATACATCCATTTTTTTCCCAATATATTGTAAAATTCTCTTTTTATTTTCCTTATTCTATGGTAGACTTAAAAATAATGCTTAAATTTGTGCTTGCGCCCAAATTCGCGGGTTACCGCAGGCATGGAGGTTATCATGGATAAGTTTGAATACAATGTACGTGCCAACGAAATAAAGGAACTAATTAAAGAAAGAGAGTATGTTAAAGCGGCTAAGATTGCGGATTCTATCGACTGGCGCCGAGTTAAGAGTACGATGATGCTTTGTACCGTCAGCGATGTTTATAAGATTAACCGCCGTTATGTTGAAAGCCGCGATGTTTTGACTTATGCTTATGAACGCAATCCGCAGGGGCGATTGATTTTATACTATTTATGTGAGTTATCAATTAAATTGGGCGACATTGTCTCCGCTATGGAATACTATAAACGCTTTGCTGTGCTTGCACCGACAGATGCAGGTCAATTTATTCTCCTTTACAAGATTTACGAAGCTCAGGATGTAACATTAGAAGAGAGAATTTCCGTTTTGGAAGAATTAAAGCGACGTGAATACAAAGAAAAATGGGCGTTTGAACTTGCTTATTTATATCACCTTATCGGTGAAACAAGCCTTTGTATTGAAGAATGTGATGAAATATTCTTATGGTTCGGCAAAGGAAAATATGTCACTAAAGCACTGGAACTTAAACAGCTTCATGTTGAACTGTCTGATGAACAGTTAGCACGTCTTAATGAACCGCCGCAAGTAAATACTTATTATGAGCCTGATAGTGTTGACGGTGTTGATTATTACGATGAAAAAGAGGAAGACGAAAGTGAAAATGATTCTATCGAAGATGTTTTTCGGGTTTTCAGCAATAAACCTAATCAAAAAGCAAAACCCGAAGAGCCTGACTATAGTACCGATTTTAACCTAACAGCCAAAACAAAAGAAATAGATATAAAAATTAAACCCGTTGATGTCAGTCAATATAATACGATAAACCTCCAACAAGAAATCGCCGAGAATATGCGGGAGATTCTTGGTGAAGATGAGCCGGCGGCATTCAGGCCGATGAAGGATATCTTAACAGAAGCGGAAACATATAATGAAGAAACAGAACAAAGCTTAGGCGGAAATACGGAAGAAATTTATTTCAGTGATACGGATACATCTATTGACCAAATTAGTCAATCGAGCGAAGAGGATGACGCCTATCAACAAATCAATCTTAATCTGCAAACCCGGGTCAAGAAGGGGATGACTGAAACAGGAATTATCAAAGCCTTCAACAAAAACTCGAGTTTTGATGAAATATTATCACAGGAATATGACGGTCAAATCAGTCTCGTCGTTCCTGAAGAAAAAAAGGTTGAGAAACAGATAACGGGACAGCTAAAAATAGACGATATTCTTACCGAGTGGGAACGGCAGAAAAAAGAAATCGAAGAAAAACGGAAAGCAGAAGTTCGTAAGAAAATTCAAGCGCAAAGCAATCGGCTTTTTGATGATTTTGATGAAAAAACGAAAATGGGCCTTTTAGAAAAGCTTGAAAAAGCTATGGTTGACGCTGTCGCAAAAGCGGGACCCAGCGTTATTAAAGTTGCTGATATCGGTACCGAGTTAAAGCAAATCGAGCCTGCCGGCGAAGATGAAGCGAAAACTTATGACGATACGGAAGTCCTCAGAATCCTTGCTGAACCTGATATAGATCTTTCCGTGATACAAGAAGATTTAGATAATGAAGAAACAATACCCGACGACGAATCCATTACCGCTAATGACACTGCTGATACTATCAAAGATACAGAAGAGCTTATCGAAGCAGAAATTAACACCGCCCCGCCTGAAGAAGAAATTGCAAAAAAAGAAGAAACAGAAGAAGCCAATGAGACCTCTCCCGAAAAAGCAGACGAAGTGGAGATTCCCGATCCTGATAAGTCTGCCGCTGATGTCGTCCGTGAATTATCAACAGATGAGAAAACCCGCTTTGGGCGTTTTGTTAAGCACAAAAAAACTCGGCGGCAGCTGGTAAATATCGTTGACAGTATCGGAAATTTAAGCCCCGTCAATCACATAATTATAACGGGTGAAGAGAGCCTGGCTAATATGCGGGTCGTCAAGGGTTTGATTAAAGAAGCAAAAGATAAAAGCAATGATTATCACGGTAAAGTTATCAAGGTTACTGCCGATACGCTGAATAAAAAGGATGTCTCCGCAACTTTTGCCAACCTGAAAAATGGCATTATCATCATCGAGCAAGCCGCAGGCCTCAAAAAAGAAACGCTAAACTTATTACTAAACCTCGTTGACAACCCTGAAAATAAGTTAATGCTGTTCATAGAAGATAATCGCACCGCTATTGATGAAATGCTTGCCAAAAATAGTGACCTTAACAAAGAATTTCCGTACCGGATTGATTTAAATGCCCTTGACAATCAATCTTTAGTGGAATATGCGAAGAATTATGCTTTTGAACAAGAATATTCGATTGATGAGTTTGGGATTTTAGCTTTACATACACGCATCGCCGAACTTCAAACATCAGATCACGAAGTAACTACGGCTGAGGTCGAAGAACTGATCGAAGAAGCAATTTATTACGCTGACCGAAAAAATCCGAAGCATTTCTTTGACATTTTGGCCGGTAAGAGATATGATGAAGAGGATATGATTGTTCTGCGCGAAAAAGATTTTTTGCATTGACGAAATAATTTTTAGAAAGGCACGGTTTAAGAAATGTCTAAGATTTTTATATCAGAAGATGATCAATACTTATTTGCACAGGGAACGCATTATGATATTTATAAGAAACTCGGTGCTCACCCTTCGGAAGAAAAAGGAAAAAAGGGTACTTTTTTTGCTGTTTGGGCGCCAAACGCAAAAGAAGTTTATGTAACAGGATCATTTAATGATTGGGATGAAACTGAGTATCCACTAAAAAAACTTGGACCGGGCGGTATCCATAGCTTATTCATTCCCGGTGTTTCCGTTAACGAATTATATAAATACCTAATCATCACCGAGGAAGGCCATAAAATATTTAAAGCTGACCCGTTTGCTAACTATGCCGAACTTAGACCCGGAACGGCTTCTAAAACCACCGACCTTTCTAATTTTAACTGGACTGACAGTGCCTGGTTACGCGAGCGCGATAGCAAGAAAAGCACGGAATCCCCTGTAGCTATTTATGAATGCCATATTGGCTCATGGATGCGTCATCCAAGTCCCGATAATGAAGGTTTTTATACCTACCGTGAATTTGCGGATCGAATCGTTAAGTATCTGAAAGAAATGAAATATACCCATATTGAACTTATCGGAATTTGTGAGTATCCTTACGACGGTTCATGGGGATATCAAGTAACAGGCTATTATGCGCCGACGTCCCGATACGGCGAGCCTACCGATTTTATGTACTTGGTTAATCTTCTGCACCGTAACAAAATCGGGGTTATTCTTGATTGGGTTCCCGCTCACTTCTGTGTTGATGAACACGGATTAGGTAAATTCGACGGACAATGTATTTTCGAACATCCTGACCCGCGTCTTGGCGAACATCCTGATTGGGGTACGAAAATTTTTAACTACGGAAAAACAGAGGTAAAGAATTTCCTTATCGCCAATGCTCTTTTTTGGATTAAAGAGTTTCATATTGATGGAATCCGCGTAGATGCCGTAGCTTCGATGCTTTACTTAGATTATGGGAAGAAGGAAGGACAGTGGGTAGCCAATAAATTCGGCGGAAACAAGAATTTAGAAGCTATTGAGTTTTTCCGTCACTTAAATTCTGTTGTTTTAGGCACTTACCCGGGTTTTTATTCCATTGCTGAGGAATCGACGGCATGGCCCTCTGTGACAGGAACTGTCGAAGAAGGCGGTTTAGGTTTTAGCTTTAAATGGAATATGGGCTGGATGCATGATTTCTGTGAATATATGAAATTAGACCCTTACTTTCGGCGAAATAATCATTATGCTTTGACATTTGCGATGAGCTACAATAATGCCGAAAACTATATATTACCGCTTTCTCATGATGAGGTAGTCCATCTTAAATGTTCGATGGTTAACAAAATGCCCGGTTACGAAATAGACAAATACGCTAATTTGCGGGTTGGATATGCTTTTATGTTCGGGCATAGCGGTAAGAAACTTTTATTTATGGGACAGGATTTCGGGCAGGAGCGCGAGTGGAGTGAAGAACGGGAACTTGACTGGCATTTACTGAGTGAAGACCTTAATAAGGGTTTGCACGAATTTGTTAAAGAACTGCTAAAAATATACCGCAAATACCCTTGCATGTATGAAATTGACAATGATTGGGGCGGTTTCGAATGGCTAAATGCTGATGACGCCGAGCGCAGTACATATTCATTTGTCCGTAAGGCGAAGAACGGGCGTAACAACTTAATGTTCGTGGTTAATATGACGCCGATGAGTTGGGAACGCTATCGAATCGGAGTTCCTAAGAAAGCGAAATATAAGCTTCTCTTAAATAGCTGCGATACTCGTTTCGGCGGAAGCGGAAGTACCGTACCGAATGATATTACGGCTGAACCTATCGAATGCAATTTCCGTGACTACTCAATTGCTATTGATGTTCCGCCATATTGCGCCATGATATTTTTGTTTTAGCCATTTATAGATGCTCGATTAATATTTTGATACCTATTAAGACCAAAATAGCACCTCCTGCGAACTCTGCTTTTGATTTAAGTTTTTTGCCAAAGATATTTCCGATTTTTACCCCGGCGACAGATAGGATAAGCGTCGTAACGCCGATAAATGTGATTGCGGGAATGATTCTTACTTGTAGAAATGCAAACGATACGCCAACCGCCATTGCATCGATACTGGTTGCGATAGCAAGGGGAAGCATTTCCTTTGGTTTTAAAGAATTTTCTTTATTTTTGGGCGGTTCACCGTCAGGGCAGGCTCGGTCATTACAAATTAAATCGTCAGGGCAATCTCTATCGGTGCAACCTTCTTTTTTAAGGCTACCAATGATCATTCGGATTCCCAGAAAACTTAGCAAACCAAAAGCAATCCAATGGTCATATGCAATAATACTTTGCGCAAATAATGAAGCGACAAAATATCCTATTAAAGGCATAGCCGCCTGAAAAATACCAAAATAAAGACCGACAATAAACGACTTATTAAAAGATGCTGTTTTCATATTTAAGCCAATGCAAATAGCAACGGCAAAAGCATCCATTGATAAGCCAATAGCCAAAATCAGTAATTCAATTAGCCCCATGTTTCTCCTTTTGTATATTACCCATAGTATGGTTTAATTAGGATCGATCCTATATTAAAATCAAGTATTAATAAAATAAATTAAAATTTACCTGTAGATATTTGTCCTTTTTAGGAACATTGCTTAGGTTATTGTTATTTGCTATTAACTCCTCAATCATGCGTTGTTGACAAATAAGTAAAGATGATGCGGTTTTAATTTCTTTTTTTATATTTTGCATAGATTGATTTTTCATAACCCCTCCTCCTTTCCGTGTGCTAATTTTACTTTAAATCTTTATCGGCACATTTTCAAGAAAAAGGCAATTTCATCGTTACTATTTACATATATAATTACTGTTTTCTATGCATAATTTGTATATATTTCACATAAAATTATTAAACCGCCCGCTTGATTAAACGATTAGCTCCTGCAATAATTCTTCGATTTCATCATCTGAAAATTGAGAAGCAATCGACTTTACTTCATCCGCTTTTATCGGGATAGGTTCAATAATTTGCTTTATCTCATCCTCTTTTTGGCGGGAAGCGGCAGGTAGTTTTTCAGTACTATCTTCATCAGACAGATTGTTTTTAAGCCGTGACAGTAAATGATTCTCCAGGTAGTCCATCAAATTTATTTTTAACGTTTCCCGGCGGCTCGGGATATCAACAAAAGCGGCGACTGAAAAATATATGTACAGACCAACGATCGCCATAACATAATACGGCAACAGGCGAAGCATTACTTCACCATTAATAATACCAATACATGCCCCAACACCGCAAGTAAAAACTGCCAGCATCATAAGCTGTGATGAGATACGCCTGATTCCATCCAGAGAAATCCGAAAAATAACCAAACGGCTAATGAATTTATCCACAAAGACAGAAATGTTGGGAATGCTTCCGTTAAGCTGATAGCAATTCTGAAATTTCAATTTGCATAACTTTAAGTACTTATTTTCTGTAGTAGATAGATTGTCGGCTTCACTTATCAGTTTTTGATAAAGTGAGCCGATCATTATCTGCCCGGCAATGCTGAGAATCATTAAGGCAATAATAACAAGTGTCAATAGTATATTTTCAAGCAGTATCAGAAACATTATAATAACCTTGCCTTTCTATGTAGTTTAAGTTATATTTATTATAAAAAAAAAATTATTTCATCACAATATGTTAAGAGGCATAAAGCATCATTGTTTTTCGACAAAAAGCCGCACGAAAAGTATGGGATAAAGGTAAACCGAAATGGATAAATCAATGAAAAATAAGAAAATCGTCCTTACAGGCGGCGGTACCGCAGGACATGTAACACCCAATATCGCCCTGCTGCCTAAATTACGTGAACTAAATTATGAAATATCTTATCTTGGTTCATATAATGGAATCGAGAAAAAACTGATTACCGATTTCAATATTCCCTACTATGGAATCTCCGTCGGCAAGTTCCGCCGTTATTTCGACTTGAAGAATTTGACTGACCCATTTCGGGTTATTAAAGGTTATACCGAAGCAAAAAAACATTTACAAGCAATTAAACCCAATGTCGTTTTTTCAAAAGGCGGATTTGTCAGCGTCCCCATCGTCAGAGCCGCCCATGCCCTCAAAATCCCCTGTGTCATCCATGAATCGGATATGACCCCGGGCCTGGCTAATAAGATGTGTATCTCCGCCGCCGCCTATGTATGCTGTAACTTCCCTGAAACAGTTAAGTTACTTGATAATAGCAAAGCCATTCTGACAGGCTCCCCCATCCGCAACGAACTCAGGCATGGCAACAAAATCGCGGCATATGATTTATGTGATTTTACCGCAAATAAACCCGTAATTATGGTAATCGGCGGAAGCCTTGGCGCTAATTCAATAAATGAAACAATAAGAGCAGCATTACCGAATCTTCTGGACGACTTCCAGATAATTCATATTTGCGGTAAGGATAAAGTTGATAATATGCTTTTACCATTAAAAGGATATAAGCAGTTCGATTATGTAAAGGCAGAGTTAAAAGATTTGCTTGCAATCGCTGAATTAGTGATTTCACGGGCGGGAGCCAACTCAATTTGTGAGTTGTTAGCCTTGAAAAAACCGAACCTTTTAATTCCGCTGTCAGCGGGAAGCCGCGGCGATCAAATTCAAAATGCTAAGTCATTCGAGTCGCAAGGCTTTAGTATGATGATTAATGACGATGATTTAACGGTTTCACTTTTAGTCGATAAAATTCATGAACTTCATTTTTCGCGGTCGAATTATATCGAAGCAATGGGTAAAAGCAATCAAATGAATTCGATTCAGATGATTATTGATTTATTTGAGGAATTTTGTATTTGACTGTCAACCTTCGCCATTTCACTTTCCTTGAATGTCGGATTACTGCGGTTATTACAACCTGATAGCCAAATCATAGTCAAAATAAGTGCTAAGATGAACGCAATTTTTCTCATAAAAATACCTCCAAACGTATTATTACCAAATTTTGGACAATCTAACCACAAAAGAAAGGACATACATAATGAAATTAATCTCATGGAATGTAAATGGCATACGTGCCTGTAAAGAGAAGGGTTTCTTAGATTTTTTTAATCAAGCGGACGCCGATATCTTCTGTCTGCAAGAAACAAAAATACAAGCTAATCAAATAAACCTTGAACTTAGCGGATATCATATGTATTGGAATTATGCCGTCAAAAAAGGATACTCGGGAACCGCGATTTTTTCAAAAAAAGAACCGTTAAGTGTACGGTACGGAATTGGCATCGCCGAACATGACCAAGAAGGCCGCGTTATTACCCTGGAAATGGATGATTTCTATATCGTCACCATCTATACTCCAAACTCAAAACGCGAACTCTTACGTCTCGATTACCGCATGACATGGGAAATTGCTTTTCTAAATTACCTAAAAAGCCTCGAGCAAAAGAAACCTGTAATTTTTTGCGGCGATCTGAATGTCGCACATAAAGAAATTGACCTAAAAAATCCTAAATCAAATCGCCGTAACGCAGGATTTACCGACGAAGAACGCGAGAAATTTACTAATTTACTGGATAATGGTTTTGTTGATACATTCCGCTATATTAATCCTGATTTAGAGGGAGCTTATACCTGGTGGTCATACTTTGCCAAAGCCAGAGAGCGGAATATCGGGTGGCGGATTGACTATTTCATTGTATCTGCGGCACTTAAAGGCCGCATAGCTGACACGATGATATACAAAGACATCCAAGGCTCCGACCATTGCCCTGTCGGTCTGAAATTGAAGGATTAGTTCTTTTCTAACCCAAGCAAAAATTCTTTACTTTCAAGCCCCCCGCCGAAACCCGTCAAACTTCCGTCCGCGCCGATAACCCTATGACACGGAATAATAACCGCAATGGGATTGCGGTTATTAGCCATTCCAACAGCCCTGTAACCCTTCGGACAATCACACATCAGCGCGATATCACGATAGCTCCTAGTTTCGCCATACGGAATCATTTGCAGGCTTGCCCACACCTTTTTCTGAAACTCCGTGCCATATGGTTCAAGCGGTAAATCAAAATTCTTAAGGCGCCCTCTAAAATACTCTTCTACCTGATAAATTGTTTCATTCATCAGACCATCATTAACCGTCTCATACTCAGCATCTGAAAAATTTAAACTACCAAAACCTAAGCCAATAACCGCTTTCTCATTGACTGATATAGTCAATATACCGATAGGGCTGTTTATCTCTTTAGTATGTCGTTTCATTTTGGTTTTTATCATTCATAATATTATATTTTTCTTGCAAATTAGTCATCATTCTCCACAGGAAGCGTCAATTCTTCCTCGGGCATAATTTTATTCCGCTCTTCTTCGGGAATTTCTTCCATCGCTTCGTCTAAATTCTCATATTCTTTATTTCCATCCGAAACTTTTTCGCGAACTTTGGCAATCCTTGCAACAGTAACATCGTCGTTTAAATTTATCAGCTTGACGCCTGAAGTAATTCGCCCAAGAGTCGATATGTCTTCCATCCGAAGCTGAATCATCGTTCCGCCTGTTGTTATCATTAAAATTTCATGACCGTCATTAACCGCTTTGACGCCAAGGACATACCCTGTTTTATCAACCACTTTGTAGCATTTAACGCCTTTTCCGCCGCGCTTTTGGATATTGAACTCCTGTAAATAAGTCCGCTTACCCATCCCGCGTTCAGAAACTATCAACAATGAATCGCCCTGATGGTCAAGCTGCATACCAACAATTTCATCACCGTCGCTTAAATTCATCCCGATAACACCCATTGATGAACGGCCTGTTGACCTGACATCTGTTTCTTTGAAGCGAATACACATTCCGTACTTAGTGACTAAGAATATTTCCGTATCCTGATCAGTAATTTTAACCTCAATCAACTCATCATCATCACGTAAGTTAATCGCAATCAGACCATTTTTACGAACATTGCTATACTCCATGATATGAGTTTTCTTAGCAATCCCCTTTTTCGTAATCATGAACAAATTCTTAGAATGTTCATAATCCTTGATCGGAATAATCGCCGTAATATTTTCATCAGGGTTAAGCTGTAATAGATTAATAATCGCCGTTCCTCTGGCAGTACGGCTTGATTCAGGTATTTCATACGCTTTCAGACGATAAACCCGGCCATGATTCGTAAAGAACATAATGAAATCGTGGGTTGTCGTCATAAGTAAATCATCAATATAATCATCTTCAATCGTTGACATCCCCTTGATACCTTTTCCGCCGCGATTCTGCGGTTGGAAATTATCAATCGTCATTCGCTTGATATAACCGAGGCTGGTCATCGCAATAATCGTATTATCGCGCGGAATCATATCCTCCATCGAAATATCGAATTCATCGAAACCAATCTGACTACGGCGTTCATCGCCGAATTTCGTCTTAATTATCATGATTTCTTCGCGAATAACACGCAACAAAATCTTCCGGTCGCCTAAAATCGCTTCTAATTCCGCGATTTTTAGCAGTAATTCCTGATGCTCATTTTCAAGTTTTTCTCTTTCCAAGCCTGTCAAAGCCCGAAGACGCATATCAACAATCGCCTGTGACTGCATATCAGAAAGATTAAAGCGTTCCATTAATCTTTCTTTCGCTTCGGCGGTCGTTCTGCTTGAACGGATAATCTTAATTACTTCATCAATATTATCTAAAGCGATGAGCAAACCTTGAATAATATGGTCACGTTCCCTTGCTTTATTCAAATCATATTGTGTTCTTCTGGTAACAACCTCTTCCTGATGAGTCAAATAGTGACGAAGCATATCAAGAAGATTTAGTACTTTCGGCTCATTATTAACTAAAGCAAGCATAATAATTCCAAAGGTATCTTGCATTTGTGTATGTTTATAAAGCTGATTCAAAATTACATTGGCATTGGCGTCACGCCTAAGCTCAATAACAATCCGCATTCCGTCACGGTCTGATTCATCGCGTAAGTCGGTAATTCCGTCAATCTTCTTAAGTTTAACAAGTTCTGCTATCTTTAGCAGTAAGTTAGCCTTGTTGACCATATACGGAAGTTCTGATACGATGATCTGATTTTTTCCGTTGCTAAGTGTTTCGATATCCGTTACCGCTCTTACCCTGACTTTCCCCCGCCCGGTACGATAAGCTTCTTCACTTCCCCTTGTTCCGAGAATAACGCCGCCCGTCGGAAAATCAGGTGCGGTGACAATATCCATAACCTCTTCTAAATCTGTTTCCCGCTCATCAATAATATGATTATCGATAATTTTTACAACAGCATCGATAATTTCCCGTAAATTATGCGGCGGAATATTAGTCGCCATCCCGACGGCAATACCCGTTGTCCCATTAACCAAAAGATTAGGATAACGCGCAGGTAAAACAGTCGGCTCTTTTTCTGTTTCATCAAAGTTAGGTGAAAAATCGACAGTATCTTTATTGATATCAGCCAAAAGTTCCATTGATATTTTCGATAAACGCGCTTCGGTGTAACGCATGGCCGCCGCACCGTCGCCGTCAACCGAACCAAAGTTACCATGACCGTCAACAAGCGGATAACGGGTAGACCATGGCTGTGTCATATTAACCATTGCACCATAAATAGAACTGTCGCCATGCGGGTGATATTTACCCATCGTATCACCGACGATACGGGCGCATTTACGGTGAGGCTTGTCAGGCCCGTTATTAAGTTCAATCATCGCATGAAGAATCCGCCTTTGAACCGGTTTAAGACCATCCCTGACATCAGGTAAGGCGCGCGAAGCAATAACGCTCATCGCATAATCAATATACGAATTTTCCATCGTCTTTTGCAAATCAACTTCTATTACCTTATCATGCTGTGGTGCATCAAAAATATTATCTTCCATAAATCTCCTTTTTATGATTCCTCCGGGGGAGATATATAATGATTAACGTCATTATATGTCTAAATGCTTAACAAACTTCGCATTCTCTTCAATAAATTCACGGCGCGGTTCTACCTTATCACCCATTAATGTCGTAAAAGTCAAGTCTATTTCTGATTCCGCTTCTTCATTCATTGTCACCTTAAGCAGTACCCTTTTCTCAGGATCCATCGTCGTATCCCAAAGCTGTGACGCATTCATTTCCCCCAAACCTTTATAACGCTGAATTTTATTATTCTGGTCACGCCCAACTTCAGAAAGAATCTTATTTAGTTCTTCATCACTGTACGCATACCAGACTTTCTTATTTTTTTCTAATTTATAAAGCGGTGGTTGTGCTAAATAAATATAACCTTTCTTAATTAGTTCAGGCATAAAACGGTATAAAAATGTCAAAAGTAAAGTAGAGATATGCGCACCATCGACATCAGCGTCAGTCATAATAATAATTTTGTGGTAGCGAAGCTTGTCTATATCGAAATCGTCATGAATACCCGTTCCAAAAGCCGTAATCATTGCTTTAATTTCAGCATTTCCATAAATTCGGTCAAGCCTTGATTTTTCAACATTCAATATTTTACCGCGAAGCGGTAAAATAGCTTGCGTCGCACGGCTTCTTGCCGTCTTTGCACTGCCGCCCGCCGAATCACCCTCGACGATATAAATTTCACAATTCTTCGGGTCTTTATCGGAACAATCCGCTAATTTACCCGGTAAACTCATTCCATCCAAAGCCGTTTTTCTTCTGGTCAAATCGCGGGCTTTCCGGGCCGCATCCCGCGCTCTTTGTGCCAAAATTGATTTTTCAC
>WQST01000013.1 GCA_009787745.1 Lachnospiraceae bacterium | reverse complement strand
CCGTCAAGCCCCGCAGGCAGAACAATATTTTCCCATACGTTCAGGGAAGAAATTAAGTTATATGCTTGGAAAACAAAACCGATTTTCCGCCGGCGGAAAATGGTTAGATTTTCATCATTTAAAGAAAAAATATTTTTGCCGTCAATAAATACTTTACCGCTTGTCGGCTTATCCAGACCGCCGAGAATATGTAGCAAGGTACTTTTACCGGAACCTGATTTACCGATGATAACAGTGATTTCACCTTTTTGGATAGTTAAATTGGCATTATGGAGAGCTTTAACCTTGTTTTTTTCCTTACCGTAATATTTGCATAAATCTTTCGTTTCAACGATTGTACTCATAGTATCACTCCGCTTTATTTTATTTTTGATGCAACTGCTAACTTATATTAAATGATAACTCTGACTTAAGTGTATCTAAAAAAATTATGTAATCTTTGAGTAGTAAAGCGGTACATTTGCTTTACCCCATCAGTTTCTTGATTCCCGTAAAGCATCACAAGTAATATATATGAACGTAATTTTTTGCATATAAAAAAGACACGAATTATCATAATACACAACAATGCTAATTTACCATTTTTAATAAATCAAATTCTATTCAATTTTGTTGTTTGATTAAGTGTAATTATGTGTATTTCAGTATATATTTCTGTTTACTTATAAAAAAACATAGCAGTTCACAAAACAAAGCACTCCAAAGTTCTTATAAAAATATTATATTTGACATATTTCGAGTCACTCATTATAATATATTAAATGTGAGGTGCTTGATGCGGAAAATGCAATTTTTACTAATAGAAGACGATAAGCAATGTCGGTGTGAATTTAACGATTACATAAGTAGCCAAAAAATAATGGCTTCCGATTATCCTCTTGATCTCATAATAGCAGATGGTGAAGCAGAAGGGTTATTGTTAGTACAACAAATTCCTTTTGAAGCCATCATCCTTGAACTGGAATTAAGTGAAAGTGATGGTGATGGTTTGATTTTCCTTGAAAAGCTTAAACAACTTAATTTACCTAATAAACCTTATATAGTTGTTTCATCAAATAATCGTTCGCCAATAATAAAAGAAGCAACACGTAATTTAGGGGCTGACTTCTATAAGAAAAAACCTGATTATTCACCTGAAATGGTATTAAATCATATCCTTACTATTTATCAGTCAGGGATTGACAATGTTATATCGATTAAAATGGAAAAAACAGCATTAGCAGACGAGATAAAAGTACTTGTCAGTAATATAGGTTTAACAGACAATTTAATTGGGAAGAAATACGTAATTGAAGCCATTTTGATTGTTATTGAAAATAATGGTTCGGATATTGTTCTCCACAAAGATGTTTTTCCTTTAATAGCCCGAAGGCATAACAAGTCTGTCAGTAGCATAAACCGCGCTATCGAATCCGTCATTAATAAAGCTTGGAGTATTGGTTTGGGCGAAATCAGGCAGCAATTTTACAAAGCAGCTGTCAGTGATTCCAAAGGTAAACCTACTAATAAGGAGTTTATTTTTACGTTAGCGCAACAGATAAAGGACGCAAATAATTTAAATGCTTGAGGAAAGTGCGTAATTATCAAATGCTTTGCGATATTTAATTTGTGCATGTACCGGTAAAAGCGGCATATTTTTTCAATTAATTGGTAATACTTTCAATAATTAAATTATTGGAGGTATTGCCATGCTTGGTTTTTTGATCGCCCTTATATCAGGCGCATTAATGAGTATTCAGGGTGTTTTCAATACACAGGTAACTAAATCTTCGAGTATTTGGGTCGCCAGTTCATTTGTCCAGTTCACAGCTTTAATCGTTTGCTTGGGGGCGTGGGTTATGACGGATCGTTCATCTTTCGGAGCGCTTATGAAGGTGGAACCGAAATATATGTTGCTGGGCGGGGCAATCGGCGCGTTTATCACATTTACCGTTATACGTAGCATGGAAATGCTCGGTCCTGCCCGTGCGGTATTACTTATTGTTGTGTGTCAAGTCTGTGTTGCATACATGATAGAGTTATTCGGGCTTTGGGGAGTTGAAAAACAACCTTTTGAATGGCGCAAGATTATTGGCGTCGCAGTTTCGATAGCGGGTTTGGTTATTTTTAAATTTAAGTGAGTAAAACTTTCGTAACAATATTGTAAAATCCACTTGTCAAATATGATTTTTTCCTTTACAATATAAAGAACATAAGGGTGTTTCCTTTTTGCCTAGCAGAAAGGAAAAATGAACAAAAAATTAAATATAATTATAATTCTGATATGTTTTGGTGTTTATCTATCCGCATGTGGTAAGCAATATGATATTGAGTTGATTGCTGACGACTCGGTTTCTGATGTTCTAGCGGTTTCGGATGTTCAGGAAACACAGATCCAAGCGGAAGAAAATTTTAGTCTTATTCATATATGCGGTGCGGTTATGGAACCGGGAGTTTATGAGGTACCATCTGACAGCCGAATTTTTGAGGTTCTGAATCTCGCAGGCGGTTTTACTGACGATGCGGCGACTGATGCAGTCAATCTTGCGATGAAAGTCATAGACGGCAGTAAAATATGGATACCGACGCTTGCGGAAGCCGACGAGCAAAGACAAGAAAGGTCTTGGGGAAGCGAGGAAACAGATACTACAGTCAGTGAAACGACCCGGTTGGTCAATATAAATACCGCCGGGCTTGATGTTCTGATGACCTTACCGGGGATAGGGAAAGCGAAAGCGGAAAGCATTATTGAATACCGCGAAGAAAAAGGAAAATTCACAAAAGTCGAAGATATCATGAAAATTACAGGGATAAAAGACGGAGTGTTTAATAAAATTAAAGATATGATTTGTATTTAGAGATAGCGTAAAAAGGAGTTTTAAGTGGCAAAGAGGGTTTTGGTTGTTGACGACGAGAAGTTAATAGTTAAGGGCATTCGTTTTAGTCTTGAACAAGACGGGATGGATGTCGATTGCGCATATGATGGTGAAGAAGCACTAAAACTGGCAAAAGAGCATACATATGATGCTATTTTACTTGATATCATGCTTCCGAAGATAAACGGTTTCGAGGTTTGCCAGCAGATTCGCGATTTTTCGGGCGTCCCGATTGTGATGTTAACAGCTAAAGGCGATGATATGGATAAAATCTTAGGTTTAGAATACGGAGCCGATGATTATATTACCAAACCCTTTAATATTCTGGAAGTAAAAGCACGTCTGAAAGCTATCATGAGGCGCATGGTTCCGAAAGAAAAAAGCGCAAAGCAAACAACAATCCTTGAAAATGGTGACATCCGCTTAGATTGCGAGAGCAGACGCACCTACATAAAGGATAAAGAAATCAATTTAACAGCCAAGGAATTTGAAGTATTAGAGCTTTTAGTGGTTAATCCCAATAAAGTATATAGCCGCGAAAATTTACTTAAAATGATCTGGGGTTCTGATTATCCGGGCGATGTTAGGACAGTTGACGTTCATGTTCGCCGTCTGCGGGAAAAAATCGAAGAAAACCCTAGTGATCCTCGCTATGTCAGAACCAAATGGGGTGTCGGCTATTATTTCGCCTAAGTTGGGGTTATGTCATGAGGGATATAGTTAATAAGATATTCTCAAGATTTAAATGGATAAGAAGCTTACGCACCCGTCTGTTTGTCATTATTTTTCTGGTCGGTTTTATTCCCGGTGTTATTATGCGCTCCGCAATTGTTTCAAGCTATGAGGACAGGGGTATCGATGTTCGCCGTTTTGAAGTCCAAAACCAATTAAATATTATTGCCGATCATTTGATTAAGTACAATTATCTTCTGGATAATTCGTCAGAGATCGTTAATGCCGAGCTTAATCAAATCTCGAATCTTTATGACGGGCGGATTCTTGTCATCAATGGTGCTTTGCAAGTCGTTAAGGATACATATTATTTAATTGAAGGAAAAACCGTTATTTCCCCGCAAGTTATCCGCGGTCTTAAAGGAATAAGTTTTTCAACGTATGACCGCAATAATCAATATATTGAAATAGTCACTCCGATCATCGAAACGATTGGAACATTAAATGCAACGGACGAGATGCCCGAAGGAACAGAGATATATCATGGTGTAATTCTTACCAGTGTTTCGAGTGATTCGATTATTACAACCCGCGAAATATTATCCCGTAAATCGGCGATTGTGGAAATGATTTTATTTTTCCTGTTGCTTGCGATTGCGCTGATTTTGTCTAATTTGTTAGTAATTCCTTTTGACCGCGTTACGAAAGCGATTAGTCAGGTCAGGGAAGGGCTTGATGATGAGCCGATTAATGTTACCGATTATACGGAAACAGAACATATTCTGGATGCTTTCAATGAGCTTTTAAGGAGGATGAAAGTACTCGACGATTCTCGTAATGAATTTGTTTCAAATGTCTCCCACGAATTAAAAACACCAATCACTTCTATGAAAGTGCTGGCGGATTCGCTGCTTGCGCAAAGTGATGTTCCGGAGGATCTTTATCGTGAATTTCTGGTTGATATAGCGGCGGAAATCGATCGTGAGGATACGATTATCAATGATTTATTATCATTGGTAAAAATGGATAAATCAGCCGCCGTGCTTAATATTGGCAATGTTGATATAAATGTTTTGACAGAAATAATCTTAAAGCGTCTTCGTCCGATTGCGCGCAAGAATGATGTGGAATTAGTGCTTGAAAGTAAGCGCGAGGTCACGGCTTATGTTGATGAAGTAAAGATATCTTTAATTTTGACTAATCTGATTGAAAATGCGATTAAGTACAATAAGAAAAATGGTTTAGTGACTGTTACAGTCAATGCCGACCACCAAGTTTTTATCGTTGAAGTTATTGATACGGGCAGCGGGATTCCTGAGGAGTTTATTGACCATGTGTTTGAGCGTTTTTACCGTGTTGATAAATCACATTCCCGTGAGATTAACGGGACGGGGCTAGGTCTTGCGATTACTAAGAGTGCGGTTTTACTGCATATGGGAACGATTGGGGTCGTTAGTAATGAAGGCGAAGGTACGACATTTACGGTTAGGATTCCGCTTAACTATATTAAGTAAGAAAATGTCGTCTTTCAGAATGACAGGAAGAGTCGAGCATCTCATCGGGTGGGAGTTAGTTTGAAAAGATTATGTAAAACAAATTTGATTAGTATTATCATTATTTTGGTCTTAAGCTCTATAGCTTGCGGTAATAATAATGATGCGCCGCGGCATGTGTTTCAGATTTATTATATCAATAATGATGAAACGGGTGTTTTGGAGCGTGAGTACCTAACTGACAGTGAAGATACCGAAGCGATAGTGCATGAGTTAATTGCGATGTTGGGGACGTTATCGGAGAAGCTTGAGTATAAAACGCCTTTGGGTAATCGTTTTAAACTGTTGGATTATTCGCTTTCAGGCGGTCAGATCACGTTGGATTTCAATGTTCAGTATAGCGAGCAGTCGGTCATCACGGAAATATTGGTGAGGGCGGCGATTGTGCGGACTTTGACGCAGGTGGATGGGGTTGATAATGTGGTGATGACTATCCGCGGTGAGCCGCTTACCGACGGAACGGGCGCGATTGTGGGTTCGATGAATGGGGATATGTTTATCGATAATGTCGGGAATGAGTTTAATGCTTATGAAAGAACGAATTTGCGCCTTTATTTTGCTGATGAGAGCGGGGAAAGGCTGAAAGCGGTTAATCGGGCTGATATGGTTTATAGCAGTAATGTGGCGATTGAGAAGTTGATTGTTGAGAGTGTTATTGCGGGGCCGCTTTCGGATGAGGGGGTTAGGGCGACTGTGAATGCAGGGACGCGGGTTTTGAGTGTGACGACTACGGATGGGACTTGTTATGTGAATTTAGATGAGCATTTTGCCCAGCAGGTTCAGGGGATTAGTGCGGGGGCAGTGGTTTATTCGCTGGTTAATTCGCTGGTGGAGATTCCGAATGTTAATCGGGTGCGGATTTATTTGAATGGGGAGTCGGGAGTTATTTTTGAAAGTATTAATTTGGCAACGGTGTTTGAACGGGATCTGGATATTGTGAATTAGCTTCTTAAATATATTTCAATTTGTTAGGAGAAATTAATATTGCGTAGGATTTTAGGGTTTATTTGTGTTGTTTTTATTGCGGTTTGCTTTGGGGTTTTGCAAATTTTTGCGGTAGCGCGGGCGGATTTTTCGCAGTGGGAGTGGGAGGAGATTGTCGTCGTCGGGACGGTTTTGGATAAGGAGATTAGGAGTTCCGAGAAGGGGGAAGTGTTGTTGTTAAAGGTTTTGCCGATTGATACCCCGACGATGTCGGCAGGAAAAATTTTCTGCTATGCGGGAGATATTTCCAATGAACCAAAGATGGGGAGTGTGATTAAAATCAAAGGGAAGTTAAAAGGGTTTGAGGAGGCGAGGAATCCCGGGCAGTTTGATTTGGCGGGGTTTTATCAGATTCTTAAAGTTGATTTTCGGCTTTATAATGCGGAGATTTTGGGTGTTTCCGCGGAATATAGCAAGTATCGGGAAGGTCTTTATCAGATAAAAAGGGCTTTGGGAAGGTCGTTGGATGAATTTTTTGATTCTGTGAATGCTTCTGTCTTTCGGACGATGCTGTTGGGGGAAAGCGGTCAAACGGATGCGGAAATCAAGGCTTTGTTTAAGCGGAACGGAATTGTTCATATTTTGACGATTTCGGGGCTTCATATTTCGATTATTGGGATGGGGTTTTATAAATTGTTGCGAAGGGTTTGGATACCGAATTTCGTTGCGGCACCGCTGGCGATATTTATAATGTTAAGTTATGGAGTAATGACTAGCATGGGAGCGGCGTCAATTCGGGCGATTGTGATGTTTAGTTTGCGGATGACAGCGGGATTTTTTAAGCGGACTTATGATTTGCTGACCGCTCTAAGTGTGGCGGCAGTACTTCTTTTACTTGAACAGCCGTTATACTTGTTTCATAGCGGATTTCTTTTTTCTTTTTTAGCTGTTTTGGCCATCGGATTGATTATCCCCGTGATGAATTATCAGGAAACCGACGTATTGCCAAGCGGTGGAGCATATCGGAAAAAGCTTTGCGTTCACCCCGGATGGCGGAATCTGCGAGCGTTTTTTAAGCGGCGAAAATATAAATATTTCGGCAAAATAATCAGGAAATACCCGCGTTTAAAAAGTTTTTCTCCATTTAACAAATTAAAAAATGCCTTTCTGTCAGGATTTATAATCTCAAGCATTCATCTTCCGATTTATCTTAATTATTATTACGAATTTCCCCTCTACTCGATTCTGCTAAATCTAATAATTATTCCTTTGATGAGTTTCCTAATGATAAGCGGTATTATCACAATGACGGTCGGCATGGTATTTGTTCCGTTAGGTAAAATAACATCTGTTATTTCCAACACAATTTTAACATTTTATGAAAAAGCCTGTTTATTTTGTGATGAATTGCCTTACAACAGCTTAATTTTAGGCAGTTCGGAAGATTGGCAGGTATCAGTTTTCGCGGGGGTGATTCTCGGTCTGATTTTTTACCATAAAAAAATAAAGCAGTTTTTGCGTTATGTTATTTATATTGCGGCGATTGCGGTTTTGCTTATTCGTATGCCCGCTGATTTAACAATTACTTTTCTGGATGTCGGGCAGGGGGATGCTATTTTTATTGCGACCCCGAATCGGCGGTATTATTTGATCGACGGTGGTTCAAGCAGTATTAATGGCGTGGGGGAGTATCGGATTTTGCCATTTCTTAAATCGCAGGGGGTTAGCCGTTTGGACGGTTGGTTTATAACTCATCCTGATTTAGATCATTATTCGGCTTTTCCTGAGTTAGCGGTGAAGATGAAGCGCGGCGGAGTGATGATTGATAACCTGATTTTACCTGATATTGTTAAGGAGAGCAGGAATGAAGAATATAAAATGATAGAAAAGATTGCTTTTTCAGCAGGAATTAAGCTAAGATATATGAGTCGGGGGCAAAGTATTCAGGATTCGGAAGAGAAGATAAGTATTACCTGTTTACATCCGTACAGCGGTTCTTTTTGGGCGGAATCGGAGACGAATGCTTATTCTTTAACTTTGCTTTTGGAGTACGGGGAGTTTTCACTCCTTTTGACAGGTGATGTTGAGGGGGCCGGAGAAGCGGAGCTTAAGAGATATTTGGCGGATGCGGGGGCCGCTTCGGATTTAACAATTCTTAAAGTTGCCCATCATGGTTCGCGCAATTCAACGGATGAGAGGTTTCTCGAACTTACCGCCCCTTCATTTTCGGTTATTTCGGCGGGGAAAGAAAACTCTTATGGGCATCCGCACAGAGATTTGATGAGAAGGTTATCGGAGAGCGGCTCCGAGATTTACATAACATATGAAAGCGGAGCGGTGACGATTAAGACAGATGGTCGGGGGTTAAAGATTAATGAGTTTTTATCGCGCGACCATTAACAGTAATTTATATCAAAAGTGCGAATATAAATAATAGTGTAGCACTGTTAGCGACAAGGCATAAACAGTAACAAACTAACCAAAAGAAATTCTTATTTAAGAAGGGAGAACAGTTATGACAGATAAGGTAATAGAGAACAATCAAGTGGTGATTATGGGTGAAATCCTGGGGGATTTCGAATTTAGCCATGAAATCTTCGGCGAAGGTTTTTATATGGTTGATGTTCGCGTGGAACGGCTAAGTGATTCAAACGATGTAATTCCTTTGATGGTATCGGAACGCTTGGTTAATGTCGAGCAGGATTTTAAGGGTCAGTATATTATGGTATCAGGGCAGTTCCGTTCTTACAATCGCCATGAAGAAAGAAGAAATAAGCTTGTGCTTAGTGTATTTGCCCGTGAAATTGATTTTATTGACGGTATTGATGAAAATACGCAAACGAATCAAATTTATTTGGACGGTTATATCTGCAAAGAGCCGATTTATCGCAAAACGCCTTTAGGACGTGAAATCGCTGATTTACTGTTAGCCGTCAATCGCCCATATGGAAAATCGGATTACATACCCTGCATCTGTTGGGGACGCAATGCCCGCTATGCCAGCAGTTTCGTTGTCGGCGAACGCTGCGCGATTTGGGGACGCATCCAAAGCCGTGACTACATGAAGAAAATCTCCGAAGAGCAAGTTAATAAGCGGACTGCTTATGAAGTTTCGGTTAGTAAGTTGGAATTGTTAGAGGATTGAGGAAAGGGAAGATTTGACAAAATATATATTTTATTAGTAAATTAAGTATTCATGTGTTTATGAAACTATACCTTATATGTGGTATAGTTTCTTTTGGTAAAGGAAGAACGATAATCAGGAGGGTTGGTATGGTAGATTTTATTGAGCAAAATAAGATGGATGTTTTTTTTGATGAACTTACAAATATTTTTATTTATGCTCTTGAAAATGGCTTGGCATATATTCATGAGTACTCAATTGAGTTAGAAAACGAACATACATTACTTGCTGTTAAAAAAGGTCTTGATTGTGTTCAAGAGGGATTATTACCTTTGGTGGTAAAGACGATTCTTGAAACATCTAATTTATTAACGCTCAAGAGCCATCCCATTTCCGAACAAGAAATGCTGGAGTTGAAGCTATTGGAAAAAATCATCCTGTACATTCAATCATCTGAGATACAAGCATATATAAATTTACTAAGCCGGCTTTGTACTCGGCATTCTGCGGGGGTAATAGAAAATCGGATGAAAAAATATATTAGCATGAGCTCTGACTGAATAAAAACACTAGTTTTTTCATAAGTAATTTTATTTTTATAAGGTAAAATTATCGATGATTGAGATGGAAAAAGCTTGACGAAATAACAATTTAAGATATGTGCAAAAATTAAATATTCATTGTTTGTGAAACTATACCCAAGGTATAGTTTCTTTTCGTATTTATGACATTTCATTTCAAAAAAATATCAAAATAGGTACTGTAGGTGGTTTTCAAATGGAAAAATATGTAATAAAATGGAAATTGAGTGAAAAGTTAATTTAACAATCAAAGCATAAAAGGAGATTCATGAACTCTTTAAGATGTGACAGCGTCGGCATCGGAAAGCGAATTAGAGAAAAGAGAAAAGAACTTAATATTTCAGGGGAGCAATTAGCAAATATGTCAGGTATTAATGTAAAAACTCTTTATAATATTGAATTGGGTAAAAAATGTATATCGTTTAATTCATTCAGTATGATTGTGGAAGCGCTTGATGTCTCAGCGGATTGGTTGATGGGGAGAGAGTTTAAAGAAAGATAATAAATGTATAAAAGGGACGCCTTTTTTATATATTTCAAATTATTAGCTTTTGTTTGGGTTAAATTTGGTAAGGGCACAACGTAATGTGATAATCTGACTACGTATAGGATTGTTTGCAAAGCGTGAAAATATTTCTTAAGAAGGAGGAAATGTAAATGAAAAGTATTAAAAAGATTTTGCCAATTGCGATGATGCTTGTTGTGTTAGCAACTAGCAGCATATCTGCTCATGCCTCTTCACATTTTGGCGGCGGAGACCATTATCGCCCGCCGGGTGTACGCTGTTATGGTTCATGTATACATCCCGGTTATGAAGATAACGGGGTCTTCATCATAATAGGGCATAGGTGTTCTGATGATTTATGTCGCCAATTCAGAGCTTTGTAATTAACTTAGCTTTAGTTTGAAAGGTTAATTCAATGCATTTAGAACCCCTGTCATTCTGAGCCGAAGGCGAAGAATCTCTGTTAAGCTATAATAAATATGAGACCTTCGCTTACGCTCAGGATGAAATAAAATATATGCATCGCGTATGTTTTATCAGTTAGGAGTGTTTTTTCATGAAAAACAAAATTTTTAGCTTATTATTAATTTTTCTTCTCTTTCTTTCTGCTTGCAATAGTAAGAGTTCTGAAAATATTGAAGCTGTGGATAATATCCACTATAAAACTGAGTTTCTCACCGAAATCAATCTAAAAAGAATCTTAAAAATTACAGGCTTTGAGGATAAGCTTGTTTTAATTGGCACTTTTGCGGATGAAAAAAAGGAAGAAGCAATAAAAGCGATTACATATGATGAGAACGGAAATCAGCTTTCGGAAATTATTTTTGCGACTCCTGATAATACAGAAAGCGGTGATGACGGATGGTTTAGCGATGTTTACGTAGACGAAAACGGCTTTATCTGGTTTTTATATTCGCAAATAATTGAAACCGATGGTGGCTTTGGATATGGCGGAACTTATATTGATTGTTATGACCAAACAGGAAATAATGTTAAAACAGTAACGCTTTTAAATGAGCAACCGAATTTATACACTTCTGATATAAGGTCCTTTCTTGTCGGAGAAGACGACTTCTTCTATATTTGCACAGAAGAGCGCTATACTGCCGTTTTTGATAGTAATGGTAACTTAATCTATGAACCTCAAAATCTTAAAACTATTTTCAAGCTATCTGATGGCAGGGTTTTAGCGGAAACAGCAACGCGGGGTGTGAACTTTGAGACATTTTTTCGCGAAATAAAGGCAAAAGAGCAGGAGTTAGGCGAAAACCTTCAATTTGATACTACATGGGACGGCAATAATTTTATGTCAATTTATTATATAAGTGGCGGTGATGAGTATGATTTTCTTGAAAGCACAGGCGAGAAGATTTTCGGTCATAATTTGAAAGACGAAAAACGTTTTGAACTGATCGACTGGTCGGTTCAGAATATTAAAAGACAAATTAATAGTCATAGGCATGTTGTGATGTTAAACAAATCTATTTTCGTGATTGAATCCGATTATACGAGAGAAGTAATTCATACAGTTAAAACAGCCCATACCTTAATCAAGCTCGAAAGAACAGACACTCCCCCTAACACGAATAAAAAAGTTATCACGCTTGCTACCACACATGATATTTTTGTGTTGAATGGTACAATTGTTGATTTTAATCGAAATAATTCCGAATATTATATTGAAATTCTTAATTATGGTAAGGAGTGGAGCGGTTCCAATGATATAATAACAGATTTAAACTTGGAACTGGCGTCAGGAAAAATTCCTGATATTCTTATGATTAATTCTAATATGCCGATTGACAGTTATGGTGAAAAAGGGTTTTATGCCGATTTGTACGAACTTATTGATGAAGACCCTGACCTTGAACGGAGTGATTATTTGCCTAATATCTTGAAAATGCAAGAAACAAATGAAAAGCTATACTCGATTGCGGCAGGTTTTGTGGTTGAGACAGTGATGAGTCCGGCTTCAATATTTGGTGAAGAAAGAAATCAAAAAGCTAAATTTACTTGGGATGATTTCGCATTTTACTTAGATGAACATAAAGAGGTGACAGTACCTATTGCGACTATATATAAGGGACATATATCAAAGAGAAAAATGCTTAATAACGCTATATTATTGGATATGGCTAATTTGAATAAATTCAACACACCTGAATTTATTTCTCTGCTTAAGACCATCAATCAGTATATACCTGAGCCGTATATAGATGCGACGATAGACGATTATATAGAAAGAAAAATATTGTTTAAGAATAGTACATTATGGGGTTTTACGGATGCAAAAGTACCTGAGTTTTTTTATTTCGGCGAACCGATAGCTTATGTCGGGTTTCCGACTATAAACGGTACCGCAGGGTCTTATGCAACTTTACAATTTCGGATGGCTATCTCCGCAAATTCTGCGGTTAAAGACGGCGCGTGGGAGTATATGAAGGGGATTCTGACAGATTTTCAATTTTCGGGGGTTAATCATGATTATAATGTGAGCAGCGGAAAAATTGTAGGATTTCCTATTCATAAGGAAGCTCTTAATAAAATGGCGGAAGCGCTTAAAATGTCAACGGAGGAGAGGTTTACCAGAACATTTGATGGTATTACGCTTACTTTTGACCCATCTTTAACAAACGAGGAAGTGGAGAAGATTCTCGAACTTATCTATTCGCTGGAAATTCATGAAGATAGGATTGATAGTAAAGTTATAAATATAATATTAGGAGAAGCGGGTTTTTATTTCACAGGACAGAAAACCGCCGAAGAGGTTGCGGATATTATACAAAGCCGCGTGAATATTTATTTGACGGAAATTGGGTGAAAACGTATATCGTTTAAATTTTCAATATAATTGTGGAAGGTGCTTGAGGTCTCAGCAAGAAATTTTAAAGGAAAATGATAAATATATAAAGGGGACGCCTTTTAAATATATTTGCCAAATAATGAATTTTAATTTAGAGTTTTAATTCGGCAAGGCACAGCGTTATGCGAATAATCTGACTACGTATAGGATTGTTTGCAGAACGTAAAAAATATTGAGATAGGAGAAAATGTAAAATGAAAAGTATTAAAAAGATTTTGCCGGTTGCTATGATGATTGTTGTGTTAGCAACTAACAGCATATCTGCTTATGCGGCGTGCTTTGGAGGCGGAGATCATTATCGCCCGCCGGGTGTACGCTGTTATGGATCATGTATACATCCGGGTTATGAAGCAAATGGGGTATACTATCTTGTAGGGCATATGTGTAAGGAGCCATCATGCGGTCAATTTAGACCTTTTGATTAACGTTGCTTTGTTTGAAAGTATAAATTAATACATTTTGTGTTGCTTGCAGAACGTGAAAAATTGTTTTTTATTGAAAAAGGAGATGTGAATGAAAAGTATTAAAAAGATTTTGCCAATTGCTATGATGTTTGTTGTGTTAGCAACAAGCAGCATATCTGCTCATGCTGCATGTTATGTAAGTGGGGAACATTATCGCCCACCTGGTGTACGTTGCTATGGAGCATGTTTACATTCCGGTCATGAAGATAATGGAGTGTTCTATGTTCGGCATACATGTTCTTCATGTTCTCAAACGAGACGTAGTTAACTATATTTAAATATAATAATTTAGCGCAACTCATATATGATTAAGTATATGAGTTGCGTATGTTCTATCATTTATTAGGAGCGTATTTTCATGAAAAGCATAATTTTCAGCATATCATTATTAATTTCAGTTATCTTCCTTTCTGCTTGCGATAGTAAAAGTTCTCTTGTAAATGCCGAAACTGTCGATAATATCCACTATAAAACTGAGTTTCTCACCGAAATCAATCTAAAAAGAATCTTAAAAATTACAGGCTTTGAGGATAAGCTTGTTTTGATTGGCACTTTTGCGGATGAAAATAAGGAAGAAGCAATAAAAGCGATTACATATGATGAGAACGGCAATCAGCTTTCGGAAATTATCTTTGCGGCTCCTGATAATACAGAAAGCGGTGATGATGGTTGGTTTAGCGATGCTTATGTAGATGAAAACGGCTTTTTTTGGTTTTTGTACTCGCAAATAATCGAAACCGACGGTGGCTTGGGATATAGCGAAACTTATATCGATTGTTATGATCAAACAGGAAATAATACTAAAACAGTAACGCTATTAAATGAGCAACCGAATTTATACTCGTCTGATATAAGGTCTTTCCTTGTCGGAGAAGACGGTTTTTTCTATATTTGCACAGAAGAGCGCTATACTGCCGTTTTTGATAGTAATGGTAACTTAATCTATGAACCCCAAAACCTTAAAAATATTTTCAAACTGCCTGATGACAGGGTTTTAGCGGAAACAGCAACACGGGGTGTGAACTTTGAGACATTTTTCCGTGAAATAAAGGCAAAAGAGCAGGAGTTAGGCGAAAACCTTCAATTTGATACTACGTGGGACGGCAATAATTTTATGTCCATTTATTATATAAGCGGTGGTGATGAGTATGATTTTCTTGAAAGCACAGACGAGAAGATTTTCGGTCATAATTTGAAAGACGAAAAACGTGTTGAACTGATCGACTGGTCGGTTCAGAATATTAAAAGACAAATTAATAGTCATGGGCATGTTGTGATGTTAAACAAATCAATTTTCGTGATTGAATCCGATTATACGAGAGAAGTAGCTCATACAGTTAAAGCTTCCCATACCTTAGTCAAGCTTGAAAAAACAGACACTCCCCCAAATATGAGTAAGAAAGTTATCACGCTTGTTACGATGCATGATACTTTTGCATTAAATGGTACAATTATTGAATTTAATCGGAATAATTTTGAATATTATATTGAAATCAAAAATTATTATAAAGAGGGGAAGACTTTTTCTGAAGCTATCACCGAATTAAATTTGGATTTGGCATCAGGAAAAATCCCTGATATTCTTATGATTTCTCCTAATATGCCCATTGATAGTTATGGTGAAAAAGGATATTATGCCGATTTGTACGAATTTATTGATAAAGACCCTGACCTTGAACGGAGTAATTATTTGCCTAATATCTTAAAAATGCAAGAAACAAACGGAAAGTTATATTCGGTCGCAACAGGTTTTGTGGTTGAAACAGTGATGAGTCCTGCTTCTATATTTGGTGAAGAAAGCAACGAAAAAGCTAAATTTACTTGGGATGATTTCGCATTTTACTTAGATGAGCATAAAGAGGTGACAATACCGATTGCATCTATGTTTACCAGGCATATATCAAAGAGAAAAATACTTAGTAACGCTATATTATTGGATATGGCTAATTTGAATAAATTCAACACACCTGAATTTATTTCTATGCTTAAAACCATCAATCAGTATATTCCGAATCCGTATATAGACGCGACGATAGACGATTATATAGAAGGAAGAATATTGTTTAGGAATAGTACAATGTGGGGTTTTCTGGATGCAAAGATACCAGAACTTATTTACTTCGGTGAACCGATAGCTTATGTCGGATTTCCGACTATAAACGGTACCGCAGGGTCTTATGCTACTTTACATTTTCGGATGGCCATTTCCGCTAATTCCGCGGTTAAGGACGGCGCATGGGAGTATGTGAAAGGGATTTTGACAGATTTTCAATTTTCGGGGGTTAATCATATGTTAAATGTGAGTAGCGGAAAAATGGTTGGATTTCCTGTTCATAAGGAAGCTCTTAATAAAATGGCGGAAGCGCTTACAATATCAACGGAGGAGAGATATACCAGAACATATGATGGTATTACCGTTACTTTCGACCCTGCTTTAACAAACGAGGAAACAGATAAGATTATCGAACTCATCTACTCGCTGGAAACTCATGAATATAAGATTGATAGCGGAGTTATGGATATAATATTAGGAGAAGCCGACTTCTATTTCGCCGGTCAGAAAACCGCCGAGGAAGTTGCGGATATTATACAAAGCCGCGTGAATATTTACTTGGCGGAAATTAAGTAAAGCCGGCAATATTCCCTAAATCTTCTCCCGCCGGTACTCCGTTGGCGTGACCTGATAGTATTTCTTAAAAACCCGCGCGAAATAAAACGGATCGTCGAATCCTACTAACGCGGCTACTTCACGGATATAGACATTTCCTTCTTCAATTATTTCCCCGGCTTTTTTCATGCGCAGGTCGTTGAGATAATTAAACATCGATTGCCCTGTTTCCTGTTTAAAAATACGGCAGATATAACTGCGGTTTAAATTAACCGCATTGGCGATATCATCCAAGCTTAACTTTTCCGTATAATGAAGATTCAAATACCGAAGGACATCAAGAACTTCTTTTTTGCAGCTCTTATACTTTTCTAACTCCTTAAGATAATCAATATCCCCATTCCTTAACTGCGCGGCGGCAGTATTTAAATGAGTAAGCAAAACATCACCATCTATATCAAGTTTCAGGACATAATCGGACGCGCCCTGCGTTAGTGCCTGCCTAACGAGATTGAAATCCGCATAATTACTAAGCACAATAATAATCCCGTTAAAATCCCGGGCTTTTAAAGCCTGAATTAACTCAATTCCCGTCATCACAGGCATCAGAAGATCGGTAATTACGATATCAACATGGTTTTCAACAAGATATGAAAGCGCCTCTTGCCCGTTTGAGACGACGGCCGCTAAATCGAATTCCGTACTGTCCCAATCAAGCATTTGATGAAAGGCTTTCCGCATAATAGCTTCATCTTCCGCAAATAAAACCTTATACATCTGATTCTCCTTTACCTGGAACGAAAACGCGGCATGTCGTCCCCTCGCCTTGGCTTGAAATAATCTCCAGTCCATGATTATCACCGAAATATAGCTTCAAACGCTCATTAACATTGTTCAAACCGATACCTGAAAAGCGCCCCGCGGATAAATCTTTTATTTTCAAAGGATCGAAACCGCGCCCATTGTCGATGATTTCCATCAAAACCCCGCCCGCCGTTCTAACACAGCGAAGTGTTATCTTAATATTAACCGTCCCGCCCTCAGTACCATGCAGTACCGCATTTTCCGCGAGCGGTTGTAAAATAAACCGCGGAATCAAACTTTCCATAACCGTCTCATCAACTTCATTAATGACTTCGAAACAATCGGCATACCTGATTTTCTGGATGATAAAATAATGCGAAAGATTAGCCAATTCTTCCCTTAAGCTAACCATTTCATCATTATTTAGCAGAACACTACGCATTAACTGCGAAAGCGACTTAAGCCCGTCACTTACTTGGATCGGCGCATTCCCCATCACCGCGACCCAACGAAGCGAATTAAGGGTATTAAAAACGAAATGCGGATTGATTTGATATTGGAGGGCTTCAAGTTCAAGTTCGCGCTTCCTGCGCTGGTCAATGATCCGCATTTTCGTCATTTCTTCAAGGTCGCTTGTGTAAAGATCGATTGTTCGGGCGAGAAAGCCGATTTCATCAGCGCTTTCATCAGGAAGGCTATCTTTCTTACTTTTGTCTTTTGCCTGAATTTTGTGGATGATATTATGGATCGGTCCGTTGACGCTTTGATAAATTATTAATGAAAGAGCCACGCTCACAATCGCCGCAAGAGCCACGCTTAAGGAAAGGTTCCGCCCTGTTTGCGCCGCCGCTTCATTAATAAAAGACATCGGGATGATGGCGACTAAATAAGAACTGTAGTTAATATTGTGGCTAAAGACAATTAACGAGCGAACGCCGTCGATATCGACTAAAAAGGATTTTTCGCCCGCTTTATTGGATTCAAGCATCCGTTGAAACAAATCCTGTTCAAAATACGCGACAGGATTACGGGTATTTCCTGCTAATACAATTCCGTCTTCCGAAAGCAATACCACTTTACCATCGCCTAATGAATTATCGTTTAAAATATTGCGGTTAAGTAATGTATTACTGAAAAAAACGAAAATATAACCGATATGCTCAAACCCTGACGGAAAAAGATATATTTTGCGCCCAATTACCAAGCTTCCTGTCGAGGACGCGGAAACATTACTCAAACTAACCTGCGGTGATGCATCCTCTGTGACCTTAAGCAGGTTTTGGTGTTCGCTCATCGTATAAATACCGGCAAACCCTGTATCATAAAGCAGTTGACCATTTCGGTCAATTACTCGCAAAGCGCGGAAATATCCGCTTTTATCGGGAATAATCGCATCAACGGCTCTTCTCAGCGGAGCGCCGCCGCGATTTTCATTCATTAATTCCTGAACTTCCTCCGAAACGGAAACGTCGTCGAGGAAATTTTTGTAACGTTCCAGTTCAAGCGTTAGGGAGACATTCATTTGATTGATGGCGTGGATATAGGAGTCGGTCAGCTTTTCGGTGATGGAATGAAGATAGGTATTGTATGCGTATGCGCCGATCGAGACGGCGGGGATAATCGAGACGAATAGGAGCGCCGCTAAAAGGCGGGTTCTGACACTGAAACTGCGTAGATAGGTTTCTAGGCGCATTTGTTTCTCCTGTAAAAAATTGGT
Organism: Lachnospiraceae bacterium; assembly: GCA_009787745.1. Classification (GTDB taxonomy): domain Bacteria; phylum Bacillota; class Clostridia; order Lachnospirales; family Lachnospiraceae; genus UBA935. The sequence goes on along the minus strand of WQST01000013.1, from coordinate 6,078 downwards.
TGGAAAAATTTGCAGGTATGCGGGCGGAAGATTGCTGTGCTAGATTTAATATTAACAATAAAAAAATAGAATGTCAATATAGTCCATGTATAAAACAATCAAATCTATGGCAATTTGACACAATAATATGTACAATTTGTCTATAAGCAATAATTTCATTTCCAAAGGAGGAAAAAAATGAAAAAGTTAATCAGTCTTTTATTGGTTACAACTCTTGTTCTCGCCGGTTGCGGCGGCAACAATAACAACAATGACACAAGCAACAGCAGTAATAATACGACCACAAATACCACAACCGACAGCAATACAACGACGACAGCTCCCGCCGGCAATTCAGGTGGCGGCGCCGAAGAAAACTTAGTCCTTAACATCGCTATCTTCGAAGGCGGCTACGGACGTGATTTCTGGGATGAAGTCGTTGGTCTGTTCGAAGCGGAAACAGGTTACACAGTTAATATGCAAATCAGCCCTAACATCGGCGATATCATCCGCCCTGAAATCGTCGCCGGAAATCCCCCTGATTTCCTCAACTTAAACGACAATGACCAGACAGGTATCGTTGCCGCTTTAATCAAAGACCGCGGTCTTTTGGATTTGACCGATGTATTTAACGGACCGCAGTTCGATACGGACGCCGCCTTAAAGAACAAAATCATCGACGGTTTCCTTGACAGTTACAAATGCTCACCTTACGGGGATGGCAAAATTTTCTTAGCACCGGGTAATGTGAGCCCGATGGGTCTTATTTACAACAAAAATCTCTTTGCCGAAAAAGGCTGGAGCGTACCCGTAACGTGGGATGATTTCTTTGACCTTGGCGACAAAGCTAAAGCAGAAGGAATGTCATTATTCACATATCAGGGCATTTACCCGGGATATATTGAAAGTGTTCTTTTCCCTGCCCTTGCGTCCCATCTCGGCAATGATTATTCTCAAATTGAAGATTTTACCCCGGGTATTTGGTCAGATTCACGTTCATTAGCAGTCCTTGAGAACTTTGCCAAAATTTACTCAGGCGGTTATTTAATGCCCGGTACGGTAGCTCTTAACCATACTGATTCACAAGCTGCCCAAATGATGAACGAAGCTTTATTCATCCCTAACGGAACGTGGATGGAAGGCGAAATGGCGGACGCTGACAGAGCCGCAGGCTATCAATTCGGCTTAACCCCTCCCCCTGTTATGAAATCAGGCGATACCCGCTATGTTTTCTCAGGTGTTGAGCAGTTCTCGATCCCTGCGGCATGTGCTAACCCTGAAGGAGCGAAATTATTCTTACGCTTCCTCTATACCGATAAAGCCGTTGAGGCATATGCCAGATTAAACGGCGGCGCTGTTATGGCGACCACGAATGCCCTTGACTTAGTTGAACCATACCTTACGCCCGATACTTTCGGAATGTACGGCGCTTATACAGAACCCGGCGCAGCAGGCATGATTCAAGGTTTTGCGGCTCCTCCCGAAGGAACCAGAGTTATCTATAGTGATGAAATCTTTGAACCTCTTTCCGATGTTATGTCAGGAAGAATGACCGCCGCCGAATGGGCTAAGAATATCGATGATGCTTATCAGGCAATGGCTGACGGTCACTAATCGGCAACTTAAACTATCAAAGCAGGCGCCCGATATTCGACAGGGTGCCTGCTTAACCCGTAGGATTGTGCAAAAGCACGGATGGGAGTGACGGTGAAAAGTAAATTCAGAAAAACACCTTGGTTATTCATCTTAGCATGTATGCTTCCCGCTATCATCTTAACGTTTTATTTCATTATTTGGCCGACTATTCAGGTTATGTGGCTTTCTTTGACCAACGCAAGGGCATTAAGTTATTTCGACGCCGAATATATCGGTTTTAAGAATTACACATCGATGTTCAAAGATAAGCGCTTCGTCCAAGCGTTACAAAACACCCTAAAACTTCTGGCAGCGGCGCCGATTATTACAATCTCCTGTTCACTCTTACTGGCTTTTATGGTCACTCAGTCAAAGTTAAAGGAGCGCGGTTTTTATCGGACGATTTTCTTCTTCCCCAGTATGCTGTCGCTTTCGGTTATCAGTATCATTTTCTCTTTTGTCTTTCATCCCCGTTTCGGTTTATTGAATGGTATTTTGGGTGCTTTAGGATTTGAGGATCTGGCAAATCATCCTTGGATGGGTGATCCCAAAACCGCTTTATGGACGATTGCCGCGGCTTTTATCTGGCAATCGGCAGGTTATTTCATGGTTATGCATATCGCGGCGATTGACGGTATCTCCGCCGAAATATATGAAGCCGCTTCGATTGACGGGGCAGGCCCTTTTCGAAAACTATTCAGCATTACTTTACCGCTGATTAAAAATATCGTCGGAATCACATTTATCTTCTCTGTTTCCGGCATTTTAGACGCAAGCTTTACATTATCCTCGGTTATGACAGGCGGCGGCCCTAATGGTGCTTCGACAGTCTTGCTTTCCTACATATATAAGCAAGGCATAACGAATGGTGAGTATGGTTATGCAATGGCGATCACGGCATTTACTTTGGCATTGGCAATAGGTTTGGCGGCTTATTCACGCTTCGTAACAAATCGGAATGAAAAAATAGATTAGGTTTATGTCATCCTGAGCGTAAGCGAGAATGATTGGGAGCATAGAAAGGATAAAATATGGATCGTATTAACGCTAAAACTATTACCTTAAGATGGCTGTCGCGTCTTTTCTTATTATCAGTGACGGTAGTGTCACTTTACCCCGTGCTTTGGAATGTCTTTGCGTCACTTAAATCTAATTCAGAGTTTATGGAGAACCCCTACTCGATTCCGCAAGGTTTCGAAATCGAAAACTATGCGCGCGCTTTCGAAGCAACGAATATTCCGATCAATTTCGCGAACTCGATTTTATCGGTTATTGTCCTCTTGACCGTTGTGGTCATTTGCGTTATCCCTTGCTCATATGTGCTGGCACGATATAAATTTTTCGGCTCGTCACTGATCCTTGCCGTTTTTATGGCGGGAATTTTTATCAAAGGCAATTATATTATGACACCGTTGTTCATGCAGATGAGAAGTTTGGGCATGACTAATAAAATAATCCCTTATGCGATTCTGATCGCGGTCACGCAGTTTTCGTTCTCCATTTTCTTAATGGTTGGTTTTATGAAAACAATCCCGATTGATTATGAAGAAGCCGCCCGAATCGACGGATGCGGAAATTTCCGTATTCTCACGCAAATCATCTTCCCGATGGCGAAACCGGGAATCATGACGGTTTGTATGCTGTCGGCGATGGCAATCTGGAATGATTATCCACTTGCATTAGTTATGTTAACCGATCCGAAGAAAATGACGCTATCGATTGGGATTGCCGATCTTTATGTTCGGATTGGCTACCGCACAGATTGGGGTGCTTTGTTCGCCGCCCTTGTCATTGTCTTAATTCCGACGATCGCGNCATTTGCGGTCGGTCAGCGATACCTTATTCAGGGTGTCGGAGCAGGCGGAGTTAAAGGTTAAAAGAAAGGTTCATTAATGAGATGAATAAAAATAAAGGGCGGGTTACGATTCCGACTGACATGGATGTCATTCCGCAAACATTGGAAATTCTTGAAAAATGGGGGGGCGATGCGCTTCGTGATTGCGACGGAACCGAGTTTCCGCAGGAGCTTCATGAAAGCGGCGCCAAAATTTACGCCACATATTATACCACTCGTAAAGATAATGCTTGGGCGAAAGCTAATCCCGACGAAGTTCAGCAATGCTATTTGATGACCGATTTTCATACCGCTACAGGTGAAACCCTCTTAATCCCTTTGCTCAAAGGGATTAGCGATCAATTGATGAAGATTAATGAGCGTGACGATATTAAGCGGTGGTGGGAAGTTATTGACCGCACTGATGGTACTTTAGTACCGATTAATGAATGGGAATATGAAGCTGAATTGGGTCAGGTTAAGATTAATAAAGTAAAAAAATATCATGAATACACGGTCAGTTTTCTCGCATATCTGATATGGGATCCCGTTCATATGTATAATGCTGTCGTCAACAACTGGCAGGATTTCGAACCGCAAATCACCTTCGATGTCCGCCAACCGAAAACAAAGGAATTTTCGTTCAAACGTTTACGTGATTTTTTGGAAGCGAATAAACATGTTGATGTCGTCCGCTTCACAACATTTTTCCACCAGTTTACATTAGTATTCGACGAACTTAAGCGGGAAAAATATGTTGACTGGTACGGTTACTCCGCGTCGGTCAGCCCCTATATCTTAGAGCAGTTCGAAAAAGAAGCGGGCTACCCTTTCCGTGCCGAATATATTATCGACCAAGGTTATTACAATAATCAGTATCGTGTCCCGACTAAGGAATATAAGGATTTCATGGTTTTCCAGCGCCGTGAAGTGGCGGCTTTGGCGAAGCAAATGGTTGATATTTGCCATGAGTACGGTAAAGAAGCAATGATGTTTTTAGGCGACCATTTCATTGGTACGGAACCGTTTATGGAGGAGTTTGCGTCAATCGGTCTTGACGCGTTGGTTGGCAGTGTCGGAAACGGCTCGACTCTGCGGCTGATTAGTGATGTAAAGGGAGTTAGATATACGGAAGGGCGGTTTTTACCTTATTTTTTCCCCGATACCTTCTGCGTCGGCGGTGATCCTGTTCGTGAAGGAATGGAAAACTGGATTACTGCCAGACGGGCGATTATGCGTAACCCGATTGACCGAATCGGTTATGGCGGTTATTTGAAACTGGCGCTTAAATTTCCTGATTTTGTTGATTATATCGCGAATGTATGTGATGAATTTCGCGAGTTTTATGGATATGTTAAAGGAACGAAACCTTTTTGCTTTGCGCGGGCCGCGGTTCTTAACTGCTTTGGGAAAATGCGTTCATGGGGTTGCCATATGGTTCACCATGCCCTTTATCAGAAGCAAAACTATAGCTATGCAGGGGTTATCGAAATCCTTTCGGGGGCGCCGTATGATGTGAGTTTTATCAGCTTTGATGATATTCTGCAAAACCCGGACATGCTTAGTGATTTCGACGTCATTATCAATGTCGGTGACGCCGATACCGCACATACAGGCGGGATTTATTGGCGCGATGAGCGAATTGTCAGTGCTATTCGGGCATTTATTGCCGAGGGCGGCGGTTTTATCGGCGTCGGGGAGCCATCGGGGCATCAGTGGCAGGGGCGGACATTAAGTCTTGCGTCAGCACTGGGAGTAGAAAAAGAAAATGGCTTTACGCTTGGTTATGACAAGTATAATTGGGATGAAAAAGCGCATTTTATTACGGCTGAATTAGGAAATGACACAAGTGTCATAGACTTCGGCGAAGGGGCGAAGGGTATTTATGCTTTGCCCGGATGTGATGTTTTAGTGTGTCGGGATAAAGAAATCCAAATGGCGGCCAATTCGTACTATGGCGGGCGGACTGTTTACTTCGGCGGTTTGCCGTATAATCCGATAAATGCCCGCTTGTTCCACCGTGCCGTGCTTTTTTGTACAGGACAAGAGACGGTGCGGAAAATATGGTTTTCGGATAATCCGCTTGTCGATGTTCATGCCTATCCCGAAAGCGGGCGCTATGCGATTTGTAATAATTCTTACGAACCACAAAGTACAATGGTCTATGACGGTGACGGAAAGAGCTTCCGCGCCGAATTGAAAGGCGGACAATTATTATGGCGGACAATATGATAATCAAGCAGATATTGCATTTTAAAACCGATTCCAAACCGATTTTTTGCACCCCTTACGGGCTTGGGCATATTAATCAAACTTATCTCGTCGTTGATGAAACGGCAAATTCATATATTTTACAAAAAATCAATAAAAAAGTTTTTGTCAAACCTGACCAATTAATGAGTAATATCGCCGCTGTCACTAATTGGCTTAAGAAATCTGCCGGCAGTCACAGAGAAGCTCTAGAGTTAATCCCGACGGATAGCGGAGAACTTTGGTTTGTTGACGGCGAAGGCGAGTTTTGGCGCATGTATCGCTTTATCAGCGATTCGATATGTCTGCAAATGGCAGGAACCGAAGCGGATTTCGCCGAAAGCGGGTATGCTTTCGGACGCTTCCGGCAAATGCTTAAC
>WQST01000012.1 GCA_009787745.1 Lachnospiraceae bacterium | reverse complement strand
GCTTCAAAAAGTAGTTTAAATTCACAAAATAGGGATAAAACACCCTAAAACATGTCGAATATTGACTAATATAGTCATGGTCTTCTTTTACGTTCAGGATGATAATAGCCTATCTCAGCTTTTCAAGCATCTCACCGCTTTCCCGATAATGATAAAAATACCCGTACAATTCACCCGCGAAACCGTCATATTCATCTAAATGCTTTTTCATCGCGGGTATATTTATATAAATTTCATCATAATCCTTAAGCGTCTCCCAAAATCCGGCAATGTCGTCAGAACTCAAATCAACATGAACAGAATCAACATTATCCCGCAAAAACATTAAATGTAGCGTATCTCCCCACAAAACCACCGCGCCATCAGGAATCCCCGCATATACACTAAGGACATGGTCCCTCGTTTGCCGGTAACCCGAGGTACCGCTGAGTCTGGGCGTTATAACCAGCATCATCATGATAAAGCCGCATAAACACAAAACAGGGATAATTTTTGCACTATATAGCTTGAAGAATTGCTTTATCCTATCATTTAAAGTGAGCAACCCGACAAAGCCGATAAAAAGCATCGCACTGCTCGGAAAAAGTAAGCGGAAATCGAAATCATCGAAGTGAGCCGATAAACGCATAGCAACAATCGCCAGCCAATAAACAACTCCGATTAGAATAAAAACGAGCGGGGTAATAACAGCACGGTCATTTTGGGCAAGACCTTCCTTGTGCCTAGCGAAACTATAAAACAAAAACCCGATAAAGAACACCCATAAAAGCAGAGCGGCTCTAAGCGGCCCAATCGCGATAAAAGTATCGAATACATAATCCATTTCAATCATCATTGCCCGATAAAGTTCAAGCAATGTATCCCTTAAATGTCCGGCAGGAACTCGGGGCGTCCCTGTCATATACCCTGTCATCCTTTGATTAAGGAGCAGATATGAAATAATGAAAATCCCTGTAACTGCCCCGGCAGCCGTAAGATATAACACACGCTTCCCTGAAAGTTTATCTTTTAGCTTAATCCGCCTAAATAAAAATGTAAGCCACAAAACACCGATGACAATCAGGGCGAAAGCCCCGATATAACGTGACAGGAACATAAGTAAAGAAGCGAAGGTCAATCTTATATAATGGGATGCCTTAACAGTCTCATCGCAAATAATATCAACAGTCACAAAAGCTAAAAGGAACATTCCCAAAATAAATGCGGTTTCACTCCATGTATAAAAGAAAATATAACGAAAACCAACGTTAAACATTACGAAAGCATAAGCCCACGCGATACGGTTGAAACGCTTATAAAGCATTATTCCGATAATCCAAACGATAATAATCGATAAGATCTTGGACGCCAGATAAACTTCCGCCCGCGTTACAAATGCTGTAACAGCGATAAGAAAAGGATAACCAAGCGGCCAAATGCCGAACCATTCGGGATAGACATAAAACCCGTTACCGCGAAGTATTTCCCGTGCCGCCCGTAGGTAGTGAGCGCTGTCAGGGCTTATATACGATAAGTCGAAATAAGCACGGCTTAATATGCTTAACGTGACACATACCAAAATTCCTACGAGCATTAGATTTTCTGAAATGAATACTAATAGTTGCTTACATAGTGCTGTTAATCTGCTTTTCATTTTAATCCCCATATATCCTAAAAAAACTTCTTCGCCAGTGACAAAATACCTTGCTTCCACGGTACGCGGTGAGACACACCCGAAGTACTTTTGAACTTCGCCTGATTTTCCAAATACCACTCGTAATTACGCAATAGCGCTTCCTGATTCGAATAACGCGGCTGCCAGCCAAGCACATTTTTGGCTTTGTCAATCGAAACAAAAGAATCTTCCGATGCCGTTTCATATATCCACTTATAAAGCGGCGACAGTTTTAAAGCCTCTAAAATCCGCAAAGTAAAAATAATCGGCTTTTTCGGAAAGGGAACGATTTTTTTGCCGAATCCTGCTCTGTCTAATACGGCCTGCCAATCTTCACGCATTGTCGCAAACTCCTCCGCGCCGACATTAAAGACATCATTTACGATATGGTCAGGTAAAGTCGCGCATAAGTAAATAGCGGTACATAAATCATAAACATCCAATAATTGATAGCGGTTTTTCCCATTCCCAATCATCGGGAAACCGCGCCCGTCCTGCGCCCAATCATACAGCAAAACGAAAGCGCCCAACCGCTCCGGCCCGATAAAAGATTTAGGGCGAATAATCGGAACAATCATTCCTTCCTCACGGAATTTCGCACAAACATTCTCGGCTTCGATTTTGGCAACCCCATACGGGCCGACCCCGATTAATTTATCAGTTTCCACAAGCGGATGGTGGTCAGGAATGCCGTACACAGCGGTTGATGAAACCTGAATAACACGGCGGATATTGTTTTTCTTGGCGGCAAGTAAGACGTTTAAGCTTCCGTCAATATCTGTCGTATGAATATCTTCGGGAGAATACAAAGGCAATGCGGCGGCGGTGTGAACAACGATATCACTTCCTGCCATTGCTTCGGTCAGATAATCAAGATCGCGGATATCGCTTTTTTTGCCGCTGTAAACTATGACACGCGCGTCTCCTTTCTCAGGATAGTCGAAATCTTCTTCGATATCAAACGAGACAGCCGTATGCCCCTCGTCCAAAAGATAGCGAATCAAGTTAATTCCCAAAAAGCCTGCGCCGCCCGTTATAAAATATTTTGCCATATCTTCTCCTTGTCCGATTTAACCATAAATTAAAATCATACTCATTATACCAAATAATATCGCCGAAATCAAAAGCCCGCGGTCGCTTAATAAAGTCGTGACAGGGTCGCCATGCGCTTGCTTCAAATGAATAATCATCAAGTAGCGGAAAATTATAAAGATAACAAGCGGTACGGTATATATCATTAGCGAAGTGTTCGCCATTGCCCATAAAGCATAAAAAACGATTGACAACCCGGCACAAACAAAAAGGATTCCGCTTAAAACATTCATATCATAATTAGATAAAACACTTCGCGTAGCATTAGTGCCGCCAATCTGCATCATTTCCCCGCGCCTTTTTCCGAAAGCCATAAATAAAGAAACCGCCACAATAGTCAGGAACAACCATTCCGAAACAGGGCTTAAGCCGGCGGCGGCCCCCGCATAGATCCTTAAAATAAATCCTGCCGCAATAGTAAAACAATCAATAATCGAGTAATTTTTTAGAACAAATGAATAAGCGGTTATTAAGGCAAAATAAACGACCGTAAAAATAAAAACCATATAATCAGGGTATCCGAAGAAAGCACCGCTAAATCCGCAGACAGCTAAAATAACCGCGGTGATAACCGCATATTTCGGATTTATGAGACCGGCGGCAAGAGGGCGCAGCTTTTTAATGGGGTGCAGCTTATCTTTTGGGGCGTCAACTAAATCATTAATAATATAGACGGCAGATGAAATCAAACAAAATGAAATAAAGCACCGAATGGTCATGAAAAGTAAATCAGGTTTGGTCAAATTGTTCGCATAAATTAGCGGAACAAAAACCACAATATTCTTCAACCAATGCTTGGGGCGGATTAACTTGAAATATGTTTTAATCTTTGGTTCATACGTATTCATAGCTATCCAATTTTACAATACGATATTGCAAAAATCAAGTTAATTATGTACAATACATGAGAATAGGTATTTACATGTCGGTTTGGATAGAAAAGGTTATATATGTGCGGTATAGCAGGTTTGCTAAATTTTAAGGGCGATATTGAAAAAAACATCACTGCCATGCAGGAGGCGATGATTCATCGCGGCCCTGATGAAGGCGGCGTTTGGATGAGTGAGAACAAAGATGTCGTTTTTGCGCATCGGCGTCTAAAAATCATAGATCTTACCGCAAGCGGAGCCCAACCGATGAAATCGGCAAGCGGCCGCTATATTATATCTTATAACGGTGAAATATATAATCACAAAAAAATTGCCGATAGACTAATAAGGGAAAATAAAGTAAACGGTTTCAAGGGAACGTCCGATACCGAAATAATACTGGCGGCTATTGAAGCATACGGTTTAAAAGAAGCGCTTAAAATGAGTAAAGGAATGTTTGCTATTGCGCTTTATGACCTAAAAGAAAAAACACTGTTCTTAGCCCGCGACCGCGTCGGCGAAAAACCTCTTTATTATGGTTTTGTTAACCAAACATTCGTATTTGCTTCTGACCTTAACGCCATTAAAGCCCTTGATGATTTCAATCAGCCCATTAATAAGGAAGTCCTTTCATTATATTTCATTTATGGCTATATCCCTGCACCTTATTCTATTTATCAAGGAATCAACAAGCTTGATGCCGGAATGATTCTTGAAATAAAAACGCCTTTTAATGAGATAACTACTTACCCATACTGGTCGATGAAAGAAATCGCCCTCTACGGGCAAACGAATTTATTTAAAGGCAGTCGGATGGACGCGGCGGATGAACTTGACAGAATGTTAAAAGATGTTATCCGTGAGCAAATGGTAGCGGATGTTCCTGTCGGCGTCTTTTTATCAGCGGGAATTGATTCAAGCACAATAGCTTCGGTAATGCAATCGCAATTGACTGAGCAAGTCAAAAGCTATACGATTGGCTTGCCCGGTGTTAATGATGAAGCGGTTCATGCGAAAAAAATTGCGGCTCATCTCGGGTTAGACCATACAGAGTACTATATCAGCGAAGACGATGCCAAAGCGATTATTCCGATGATAAGCGGCATGTTTGGCGAACCGTTCGCCGATTCATCACAGATACCGACGTATCTGGTCAGTAAAATGACCCGTGAGCATGTAACCGTTTCTCTAAGCGGCGATGCCGGGGATGAACTTTTTTGCGGTTACAATTCATATCGCTCGGTAGAACGGGCATACCGTAAACTACGAATGTTGCCGTATCCGCTTCGGGGCCCCTTAAGTAAGATATTACTAAACGGTCCGATTCCTCTAAGCCGGCGGAACCGTATCAGGGCAAAGCTACTTAATATGAAAAGCGTGGGGGAGTTATATATTAATTCAATGGATTATGATTCCAATTTCCGTAAGATTAGTTTAACGGATAAAAATATCCCCTGTAAATTCACAGAACTGGAACCGCATTTTTTGACGGAACCGAATCATCAGCTGATATTAATGGATTTGCTTATGTATACGCCGGATGATATTTTGGTCAAAGTTGACCGAACCGCAATGGCGGTATCGCTGGAGACGAGAGCGCCGTTACTTGATAAAGATATAATTGAGTTTGCTTTTAGCTTGCCGATTGAATATAAACGTGATGAAAATGCCGGGAAACTGATTCTTAGAGATGTGCTTTATCGTTATGTTCCGAAAGAATTAATGGAGCGGCCTAAGCAAGGCTTTGCGATACCGATTAATAAATGGCTGAAGGAACCTGAACTGCGTGCTTGGGCGGAGCGGCTTATCGACCGTGAAACATTAGTAAAACAAGGGATTTTGAATCCTGATATTGTCCGCCTAATCTGGAATAATTTCATCGAAAATAATGTTTTTATCCCGCAGATATGGTATATATTAATTTTTCAACAGTGGATGTGTCAGGAAGTAAATAGTTAGGAGTACATTAATGGTTATCATCCAAATGAGCGGCGGCCTCGGCAATCAAATGTTCCAGTACGCTTTATATCTTAAACTTATCGCGCAGGGTAAAGAAGTTAAATTCGACGATATCAATGAATATCGCAGTGATAAGGCCCGCCCGATTATGCTGTCGGTTTTCGGAATTGACTATCCGCGGGCGACATGGGAGGAAATCATCGGGCATACCGATGGTTCGCTTAAATTAAGCCATCGAATCCGCCGAAAATTACGCGGGCGTAAATCGCTTGAAATCCGAGAGAAGGATTCTAATTTTGATGCAAATCTATTAGAACATGATCCTGCTTATCTGACGGGGTATTTTCAAACGGAAAAATATTTTAAAGATATAGAAGCAACAATCAGAAAAAACTTCACGTTCCCTGATCGGGTAAAAATGCAGTTACCTGATGATTTAGAACAGCATATTGGCGCTTATCAGTATATGATTGAAAATTCTGATGCGATCAGTGTCCATATTCGCCGCGGAGATTATCTGATGGCTTACGAAACACATGGCGGGATTTGCACGGACGACTATTATGAAACGGCGATTGCCTATATGCGAGCCAGACGCCCTGACGCAATATTTTATATTTTCAGTAATGAAATCAAATGGGCGAAAGGTTGGCTTGAAAAACGTTATATCAAACCGGGTCAGACCGAGCTTGATGATAAATTCTGCCTGATTGAGGAAACCAACGAATATACAGGTTTTCTTGATATGATGCTGATGTCTAAATGTAAGCATCATATTGTCGCCAATTCCAGTTTCAGTTGGTGGGGTGCTTACTTGAATGAAAATCCTGATAAGGTCATTGTCGCTCCCGACAGGTGGTTTAATAATAAGGAATGCCATGATATTTTCACTGACAATATGATTAAGATATCGGCTGACGGAAAGCTTTTGTAATGGGAATGTCGGAAGGTTTTTATGCAATATAAAATCTCGGTAATAATAGCAATATACAATATCGAACCATACCTAAAAAGGTGCCTTGATTCGGTAATAAACCAAACCTATCGGGAGCTGGAAATTATCTTGGTAAATGACGGCTCGGCGGATCAAAGCGGAATGATATGTGACGAGTATGCCGCAGGGGATGAGCGCATAAAGGTTATCCATAAAGCAAACGGCGGCCTTTCCGATGCCCGCAATGCGGGAATGGAATTGATGACAGGCGATTTCGTCGGTTTCGTTGATGGTGATGATTTTATTGATTCGGATATGTATGAGTCAATGATTTGGGCGTTAACAGAAAATCATGGGCAAATAGCTGTTTGCCGTTATCGTCAGGTTGATAGTGACGGAAATATATTATCGAATATTGTTACAAGCGGGGAGACAAATAATTTTTCCCGTACAGAAGCGCTTAATATATTTATCAGTGAAGATGATAAATATAAAATCATGCCGGCGGTTTGGAGTAAATTATTCTCCCGCGAGATTGTCTGCGGGCTTAGTTTTGCTGTTGGTAAAACCTCGGAAGATATTATGTTTACAACATCGGCGTTATGCCGGGCAAGCCGCGTTGTTTATCTGGACAAAGCCTTCTATAATTATGTGACTGATCGGGATGATAGCATAATGAACAAAAAAATCGGGGACAGACGCTTAAATAATGAAGTTTTCATCTGGAAAGAGCAAATTGAGTTTTTAAAGAAAAAAGGATATGAAGAACTGTCGGATAAAGCCGCATATAGCTTTTATCGGCGGATGCTTTTTTATTTTATTGATTTTAAGAATTGGCGTCAAAACGAATATGGGCGCAGATTATCCCGCATAATAAGGGCTGATAAAAAACTAATCAAATCGGTATATCGCAATAAATGGGTCAAAATCGGCGATAATGCCAGAATGAAAATGTTCCTCTTATCGCCGAACTTATATTTCGCTTTAGTAAAACTCTATGACCGCTTCATAATTCCTAAAAGGCTAAAATGAGTAATTTTCCATTTAACTTTACCGAAGAATCGTCTTATCTGCGCTTTCCGGTATATTGAAGAACTAATGCCGTATGGTTTAATCGTGCGGTATGGCTTATCGGCTTCGAGAAAAACTTTTATTAGCTTTGCCCTATACTCAGGGAATCCCTTTAAATTATATTTCTCATACATATAAGCATGTTCACGGGCGACACGATCGGAATCTTCACGGTATGTTCGGGTAACGGAAGTGCGGTCGGTATCAACGCCGATACAAACGAGCGCTTTTTTGCCGGCGACGAAATTTGGATTGGTATTAAGAAGCTGCATCCAATATTCAGTGTCATTTCCCAGTAAAATATTTTCATCATATAGCGGAAGCGGTTCACCATTTTGGGGGCGGCGAAACATCACGGCACTGGGTCCGCCGATGGTATTACCCAGAAAAAGATTGCGAAAGTCTGCTTTGAGCAGTTTAAGGTCGTCGTCACTTATAAAACGCTCATAGGAGTGGTCGGGATGGCATTGCCTTGTGCCTGAAAAAGCAAGGACGGCGTCCGGATTTTCATCAAGCATATCGACGAAGGACTTAAGCGAATCCTCATCCGAAAACCAGTCGTCAAAATGAATTGACTTAATATATTCACCGGTGCTTTTCTTGATAGCTTCGTTATAATTAGCGGTTGCGCCCAGCCGTTTTTCATTTTTATAGTATTTGATATATGCTTTATCAGCGACGAGATTTTTGATGTTATCGTTTTCGGAATCATCGGTAATAATAACCTCAAAATCAGTGAAGGTTTGTTTTTCGATTGATTCAAGCAGCTTGTATGCTGTCATTTCATTATATGCGGTTATACACAAAGAAACTTTTGCCATATTGTACCCCATCCGTGAGCAGTAACCCATTATTACCACAATATTACTATACATGGCAATTCACATTGACGCAAGCGCATTTATGCGGTAATATATAAGCGTCGCCCGGCGGCGGCGCAAAGAAAGGCATTTTGAAATGGTATATGATTGTTTTGCATTTTTTAATGAATTGGATATGCTTAAACTGCGTTTGAAAATCATGAGTCCTTTAGTTGATTATTTCGTAATCGGCGAAGCGACCCATACTTTTTCCGGAATGCCGAAAGAATTGTGTTTTGAAAAAAATAAGTCGATGTTTGCGGAGTTTTTACCGAAAATAAGGTACATTGTTATCGATGATTCACCTGTAGAATATAATACATTCGAACGTGACGGATACCAAAAAAATAATCTCATCCGCGGTTTGAATGATGCCGCGGACGACGACGTGATAATCTTTAGCGATCTTGATGAAATCCCGAATCCGATCGTGGTTAAAGAAATTATTGAGAATTTTAATCCGGAGAATGTTTATCATTTGGCTCAACGGATGTTCCATGGCTTTTTTAATAATGAAGAGATTTCGGAAAAGCTATTGTCGAACACGGGGGAGTTTCCCGGTGTTTCTAAGCGTAAGTGGCTGGGTACGAAAATCTTTGCGATAAGGAATATTCCTGAAAGAGGACTTACGTGGGTTCGCGAGCATGATGTTAAGTTACCCACCAGCGTCCGCGTGGATAATGGGGGCTGGCATTTTTCGTACATGGGGGGGAGCGGCGAAAAGGACGTTTCTAAACGTGTTAAGGAAAAAATTATCGCGGCGGCTCATCAAGAATATAATGAGCGTCATACTCTGGCCGAGATAGCCGATAAAGCAGTATTGGGTAAAGATTTCTTAGGCAGTGAAGCAAGGTTTGCCCGCGTTCCGATTGATGAAAGTTTTCCGCAGTATTTAAGGGAAAATTTAAGTGAGTATGAGCATTTGATAATGCCGCCGGTATCAAAATTCAAAGTCAGATTTACCAAAGTTACAATGCTTATTAAGCGGTTTTTCCGGAAAATTATTATGCGTATTATCCGCTTTATTAAGACGGGAAAAATACGCAGGGATAGACAATAATCATGTCGTTACGGCATAAGCATTGAGGTACTATGATAAGTATAATAAAAAAAATCAGGTTCATTCTTGATAAAAAGCAAAAAAAGCAATTTGCCGCTTTAGGGGTTATGATTTTCTTCGGCGGTATCTTAGAGACTCTCGGGATAACAGCGCTGATTCCTGTTATAACCGTGATTCTGGATCCCGACGGCGTTATGTCGATAATCGGCAATAATGACATTCTCAACAATATCTATAATTTCTTCGGCATCAAGAGTTTCAGTCAGTTGGTCGTAATTTTACTTATCAGCATTATTGTTATTTTTATTGCTAAAAACTTATTTGCTTTAATGTTGGCTTATTATCAATCATCTTTTATCAATTTCAGTAAAATAAAACTGACAAGCCGTGTGTTGCGTGAGTTTCTGAACCGTCCCTATGAAGCATATCTTGGCGCTGATATCCCGACGGTTTTTCGCCTGGTCGGTGTCGATATTCCGAAATGCTTTTCTTTAATTCTGGCAGTATTACAGTTGGCGACGGAAGTATGCGTAGCGATATTATTGTTCATTTACTTAGTTATATCGGATTGGCAGTTTACATTGTTTATTATGGCTTTGTTCGGCAGCGTTACCCTATTCTTCTTAAAGGTGTTAAGACCGGTTATTAATCGGGTCGGCAAACGCAATCACGCTATCGAAGCCCAGACATCAAGATGGCGTCATTATACCGTCTACGGTCTTAAAGATATTAAGATTTTAAATCGCGAAGAATTTTTCGTGAACAAATACCGCGAAACAGGATATATCGCCGCGCAAACGACGCGGACATACGTCTTTTTCAACAATACCCCGCGCTTATTGGTAGAAACAATGTTTATCGCCGGAGTATTTAGCTTTATTTTACTGTACATGCTAAACGGAAGTGCCGTTAGCGATATGATGACCACTTTATTGACTTTTGGGGTAGTGGCACTGCGGATGTTGCCCAGCTTTACGCGTATGAATACTTACTTTTCCGAAATAGCTTTTAATCAGCCCGCATTTGAATATGTGTATGAAAATATGCAGGAGGGTATGAAAACCGACGCTCATATCGCTGAGCAAAAGCAGAAATCTTTGTCGGCTAAACTGACCTTAAATAACGAGATAAGGCTGGATGAGATAACATATGCTTATCCGAATACGGATAAAAAAATCTTTGAGAAGGCTTCGATGTACGTTCCGAAAGGAAAATCTGTCGGTATCGTCGGCATATCAGGAGCGGGTAAATCAACGCTTGTCGATATTTTGCTTGGTTTGCTTCATGCTCAGGCAGGAAAAATTACCTGTGACGGCCGTGATATTTATGAAAACTATGAATCATGGCTTGCGCAAATCGGTTATATCCCACAGTCGATTTATCTGGTTGATGAGTCGGTTCGTGATAATATTGCTTTTGGTATTGAAGAAACGAAGATTGATGAAGCACGGGTTTGGGAGGTTCTTAAAGAAGCGCAGTTGGATGATTTCATAAGAAGCCTGCCGGAAGGGCTTGAGACACATATCGGTGAACAAGGGGTCAGGCTTTCGGGCGGACAGAGACAAAGGATTGGGATTGCCCGCGCACTTTATCACAATCCCGAAATATTAGTTTTCGATGAAGCGACATCCGCGCTTGATAATGAAACGGAGCAAGCGGTGATGGATGCTGTCAATAGTTTCCATGGAAGGAAAACGATGATTATCATTGCTCATCGTTTAAATACAATCGCCAAATGTGATATGGTCTACCGGGTCGTCGACGGTAAATTAGAAATTACAGAGATATAGGATTGTGAGGATTAATGATCGGAACGGAATTTCTTAAAGGCCAGGGATTGGGAAATCAGCTTTTTTGCTATGTAACCGCCAGAGCGATTGCGTCTAAGAAGGGTGTTTTGTTCGGTACTGCCGGGCGAAATAGGTTCGGTTACAATATTCATAATGAACAGGGCATGTATTTTATGGATATTGATTTAGGGCATAATATTGAGGATTCCGAAATTCACAATTTTACCCGTTATGACGAAGCGGACGAGCGGCTTTATTTAGGTACTTTCCATGATCTGAAACATGGTTGCTATATAAGCGGTGCCGATGAAAAAATGAAGCAGGTTGACGACGGGACATTATTATACGGCAATATGCAGGATGAGAGTTATTTCGCCGATTATTATGATGAACTAAAGTCATGGCTCCGCGTCAGAAAAGAATATGATTGTTATGAATACAGCAGAGAGAATCTTTGTATCCTTAACATGCGCGGCGGCGAATATTTTGAGCAAGCCGAATTTACGCTCAGGCGTAATTATTGGCTTGGCGGGATGCGAAAAATGAGAACTATCCGTGCGGATATGGAATTTATGATTATAACCGATGATCCGC
The DNA here is from genome assembly GCA_009787745.1 of Lachnospiraceae bacterium. GTDB lineage: Bacteria > Bacillota > Clostridia > Lachnospirales > Lachnospiraceae > UBA935. The sequence goes on along the minus strand of WQST01000012.1, from coordinate 13,344 downwards.
TATCGGCTAATAAAATACTGCCTGAGATACCCGCATATCATTTCGATATCGCCAAAGATTTCACAATTATCAAAAATGCTTACTACTTGCTATTATCCAATTCATCATTTGCCTGTATGCCTGCTTTTCTTAGTGAAACCGCCAAGTATATTATTGCGCCGAAATACTGGGGCAGATACAATGGCTCAAATGGTTATTGGTGTTCGGAACAAAATATATACCGTGATTTTCATTATATGGATCGTAAGGGGCGCATTTTTTCATCTTCCCGGTGCCGTAAGGAGCTTAATGAGTATAAGAAGAATAGTCCGCTTTACCGCAAGGTTAATCAGTATCCCAAAGGATTATCATTGATTGCAAAAAAAATCCATGCTTATTTGATTCACGGTGAGTTTTGGTTAATTAGGGTTTGCTATAGCTTAAGGCGGCGGTTAAGGTCGGTTATGGGAATTGCGGCGCGGAAGCCGCAATGACAATGGTTAAATAAATGGTATCTAAAATAAGCGAAAAATTTAATATCAATAAAATACCGCTTTATCTATTCTATCTTGGTTTAACGATCGAATTAGTAATCGTGGTTATTGATCGGTCGGCTTTGCCGCCATTGCCTGATGGTCAGATTTACCGCGTAACTTTTTTGCTGTTTGCGCTTAAAGTATGCTTGACGAAGTATACGAAAAAAGAATGGATTTGGTTGATTTTATTTGTGTTATTTACAGCCCTGATGTATTTTATGACAGGACAAAATGTTGCTCTGCGGGCTGTCTTTTTCGTCGCGGCGATGCGTGATATAGAGATTAAGTTTGCGATGAAATATGCTTTTTGGTTGTCTTTAACAGGCCTGTTAATAATAGTGACGCTGTCATTCTTCGGAATCGGGCGTGAACTTATGTCTACTGCTGTTTACCGTGATGTGCCCGAAACTAGATATCACTTTGGAATCGGGCATCCGAACACATTCTTTTGTATGATCCTGATGTTATTATTATTACTTCTTTATTGTTATCATGAAAGGCTTAAAGCATTCGGGTATATAATACTTTTTGCGGCATTATTCGGCTTGAATTTGCTTGCTGATTCACGAACGGGCTTTGCCGTTTGTGCTTTAGCGGTATTAATGGCGGCGATGTTTTATTTCTTCCCGCATTTAAGACAAGCAAATGGGGTTTATTTCTTTGGTATCTTCGTGTTTTTGCTATGTATCGGGTTTTCCTTATGGGTGGCATATATATCGGATAGTGGTGATTTATGGACTCCCGGGCACTTACTTGAAAGGTTTGATCAAATTCTGTCAGCAAGGTTAAAGGCGATTCATTGGGAAAAACCGTCAGCCAGCGGAAGAATGGGGGAATGGACACTTTTTGCGGTAAATGCAGACTATGACCGCTTTTTTGATATGGGATGGGTCAGATTATTCTATTGGTTCGGGATAATCCCCGGCGCTCTTTTCTGCGCTCTTCATTTGACGCTTCTTAATGTGTGCCGCAAAGAGAAGGATTATATGGGACTCATGATGATTGTGGTGATATCGGTATATACGATTGCGGAGCCGCAATTTATTTCGCTTTATTTGGGGCGGAATTACCTTCTTTATTTGTTTGGTGCTTATTGGTGGCTAATGCTTGGGGCGAATGGTAATGGTAACTATAATTGGTGGCAAATCAAAAATTGGACAAAGCACAATTAATCGTAGTATAATTGATATATAAATAATCCATTTATGAGGCACATATGACGCACAGAAGCAAGATAATAGAAGTATACGGATTATGGGCGGCAGATCTTTTATGCATCTGGTTTTCTTTTATCCTGGCCACATATATCCGCCATAATAATTTTACAGATATGCAAAATCAATTGATACACTTTCAAGTCGGGGTGCTGTTTTTAGTTTTTTGTACGGTTTATAATTTTATCCTTGATTGGAACCATAACTTCCTGAAACGGCGTTTGGTAAAGGAAATTAAAGCAATTTTTCAATATATGGCTTTTATGCTCCTGATCGTTATCAGCATTATGACTTTCCTTAAATGGGCGGATATATTCTCGCGGTGGATTTTGATTTTATTTACGGTTATAAATTTCACGGTAACTTTACTGATTCATTTGCTAATCAAAAAGATATTATGCCGATATTATGCTTCGGATAAGACCGTCACAAAAATTCTGCTTATCGCGCAACAAGATAATATTGAAGAAACAATCGATAACCTAAAAAAGGAATTAGATGCCAATTACCAAATAGTTGCGTTAGCTTGCTTGGACATTGACCGAACCGGTCAATCATTGAGAGGGATTCCGATTATAGCAGGGTCTGATAATTTAATCGAATTAGCGACCCAAAAAATTATTGATGAAATATTCATCAACGCCCCTGATATATCACAACGAAAAATTAAGAAATTGACCCAATATTTTAATGAAATGGGGGTTGATTATCATTATAATCTTTCATTCAGCGAAAGAGGATTATTATCTAATCGGATTTCTGAATTTGGTGATTATACAGTAGTAACATATACACGTGTTCTGAAAAGTCATAAACGTTTGTTGGCTAAACGGGCAATTGATATTTTGGGCGGTCTTGTCGGGATATTAATTACGATTATGATATTTCCCTTTATTGCGCTTGCGATAAAATCAGAATCCCGCGGCCCTGTTTTGTTTTCGCAAATTCGCATTGGCAGGAATGGACGCCGTTTTAAGATTTATAAGTTCCGTTCCATGTATAAGGATGCAGAAATCAGAAAAAAAGAATTGGAAGCACAGAACGAAATGACCGGCTTAATGTTCAAAATAGAAAAAGACCCGCGGATTACCAAAGTCGGTAAGTTCATTCGGAAAACTTCCATTGATGAGTTACCGCAGTTTTTGAATATCGTTAAAGGTGATATGAGTTTAGTAGGGACAAGGCCTCCGACGGCGGATGAGTTCGAAAAGTATAACCATTATTACCGCCGGCGGATGAGTATGACCCCCGGGCTGACAGGTTTGTGGCAGGTTAGCGGGCGCAGTGACATAGAAAATTTTGATGATGTGGTGAAACTTGACTTACAGTATATTGACAATTGGTCGTTAAATTTGGATTTCAAAATTTTACTAAAAACAATTACCGTCGTTTTTTCAAGAAAAGGATCAAAGTAAATATGTTGAAACCCCATGTAGTAATGGTAGGGCTTAACAGAAAATTTCAGGGCGGCATGGCGGCGGTGGTTAATAGTTACTATACCGCCGATCTTGATAAACGGGTAAAACTGACATATATTAGTACGATAGCTGATGTAAGCAGTAATAAAATTGTAAAATTACTGTATGCGATAAGAGCCTTTTTATGTTTTTTACTTTATCTGCCGAGCATGGATATTCTTCATGTCCATACCGCATCTAACGCAAGCTACTATCGAAAAAAAGTTTTCGTCGAAACAGCTTCTTTCTTTCGCAAAAAAATAGTTATCCATTTACATTGCGGAAATTTCCCGACATTCTATTCCGAGCAATCGGAAGAAGGGCAAAGAAGAATTAGAAAAACACTTAATAAAGCGGATTATTTTTTAATTGTAACAAAAAAATGGACAGACTTTGTCGCGACCTTAGTTCCGCTTGAAAAAATAGCGGTGCTGGATAATACTATCGTTTTACCGCCGCAAAGCAAAACGGATTTTAACAACCGAAATATTTTAGTATTAAGCAGACTGAGTGAAACAAAGGGATTGGGAGAATTGTTAGCTATTTTCCCGAAAATTATTGAAAAATTTCCTGACGCCCGTTTATATTTGGGCGGCAGTTGGGAAAATGAGGAACTTGAAAAAAGAGCGACGATGTTAGGCGATACGGTTAAGATTCTTGGCTGGATCGGAGATGCCGAAAAAGAAGAATATAAAAAATTATGCAGTACTTTTGTATTGCCGACTCATTTCGAGGCAATGCCAATATCAATTCTTGAAGCGATGGCGGCAGGGATGGCAATCCTTAGTACGAACGCGGGGGGGATTCCCGATGTTATTACGGATGGCATAGAAGGCCGTTTAGTAGCGCCGAAAGATGAAGAAGCATTATCCAAAGGATTGGTTGAGTTACTCGAAAGCGAAGATGTGCGCCGTAAATTCGGTGAAGCCGCACGGAAAAGGGCGGAGTCAAGGGTTAGTATATATGATAATGTCGAAAAATTATGTCGGGTATATAGATCCCTTAAAGGATAAGTGATGATTAGTCTGCCGTTAATTAGCATTATTGTGCCAATATATAATACAGAACTTTACCTTGACCGTTGTTTAAACAGTTTACACAATCAAACGTATCATAATTTAGAAATCATTCTCATCAATGACGGTTCAACGGATAAAAGCGAAGATATTTGTAAATCTTACATTGATAAAAACAGTCGTTTCATTTATTTTCATCAGAATAATGCGGGACCGATGGCGGCATGTCATCATGGAATCAGCGTAAGTAAGGGTGAATATCTATGCTTTGTTGACAGCGACGACCAAGTTGATATAAATATGATTTCCGAAATGTTTAACCAATTAAAGTTAAATACGGATGAGATAGTCTGTTGCAATATGAACATGGAATACGCCTACGGTACATTCGCTTACCGGCACGGTCTGCCTTCCGGTGTATATGAAGGTATTGAATTACAAGATATATTCAGAAATATAGTCGGAAATGAAGAAAAATATATATTCTTATCGCGCGCGATGAAGTTAATTTCACGTAATCTAATCGTTAACAATCTGCACTATTGTGACAGTAATCTGAAAATCGGTGAAGATTCGGCGATGATTTTGCCCGCTTTATTTGACAGTAAGCGGATAGTTATTATGAAGGACGCATTTTTTTATCATTATTACTATAATTCAGGTTCGCTTATGCACGGATATTTACCGAATTTTTATCAGCACGTTAAAAAGCTGAATGCTATCACAAATCGGATAATGACGGAAAAAGTTGTTTCTCATAAATATAGTATAACGGCGGCTGAAATTGAAAAGCAATGCTTGAGTGAACACTTATTTCAAATAATGCTGGCTGTAAAGAATGAGGTCAGGGGTAACCAAAACGGCAGTGAATATCGCCGAAATATCAAGATGATATGTTCCGCTGAGAATACGCGGAAGATTGCTAAATTATATCCGCTCAATATAAAAAGAGCGTCTAACCGATTGCTTTATCTTGTCATTAAAAATCCTTGTAATATAACAATTGTCTTGTTGAGAGCGGCGACGAAAATATTTTATCTGAGAAAAGAGCTATGATAAAAAAAGATTTAATCAGTGTTATTATACCCGTTCATAATGGGCAGGATTACCTGATGAACTGCGTTAATAGCATCCTGGAACAACAAAATCCGCGATATGATTTAGAAATCATTATTGTTAATGACGGTTCGACCGACCATACCGGTATTATTTGTGAAAATATAAAAAAAGAATATGATATTATTCGCATCATCACGATGGAGGACTTGGGTGTTTCTTGTGCGCGGAACGCGGGACTTGATATTATGAACGGCGACTTCGTTACCTTTGTCGATGCTGACGACCGGCTAATATCAGGAGCGCTAAAGCACATGTATGAAATGTGTAATGATGGTGATTTTGACTTTGCCGGAATTGATTTTTTTACATGGCATAGCGAAAATGATTATGATGAGGCAGTAAAGAAAATAAATGCTGACTATTCGGGGAGTAACATTACGTATAAAGGTTTTGAATATCTCGATAAGGGGATTTTATCAGGCGATTGCCGTTGCTGGGGCAAGATTTACCGCCGTTCAAGCATAGGCAGGATCCGCTTTGAAAAAGACCTGTCGATTGGTGAAGATATGCTTTTTCTTTTGGATGTTGTGTCTAAATCAACCAAGCTTGCGATTTCCGGCTTCAGCGGATATGGTTATTTTATTAATCCCGGGGGGCTGACATTACGTACTTTTAACCCTGAATATATGGACAGGATTACCTGCTGGCAGAAAGCTTATGATCGAATCGCTTTAATTCGCCCCGATTTGAATTACCGTACCGCGGCTAATATTATGGTATCGGTCATGTTGACGGTTGGGAAAATAGCAATTTTACCGAAAAAGGTCAGAAATGAATATTTAAGCGAAATAAAAGATTGTCAAAGAAAGCTAAGGGAAGCGTTTAAAGTATCGGGCGCTTATCACGAATTGAGTTTCGGGTATAAGATAAAAGTCAGGTTGTTTGCTTTATGCCCGCGGCTTTATATAAATCTGTATTATTTGTGGAAATATCGGAAAAATAACTGAAAGGATAAACATATATTGGAAAGAATTGTTTTATATATGCACGCGGGAAGCGGCAATCACGGTTGTGAGGCAATTGTAAACAGTGTCGCAAAGATACTTGGTGAACCAATCGGCATACTAAGTGTTAATGTAACGGAAGACTTACAATATTCCTTAAAAAAATTAAGTGATAGCGGACGCATTTCTTTATTGCAAGAGCGCCATTTTAAACGCTATCGTCCGATTCATATCTTGTATTATATATACCGTAAAATAACAAAAGACCGTGAAAGTTTCATCAGGTACCGATATCATAAAGTCTTTAATAACAAAGAATTACCTGAACTGGCAATTTCTATTGGCGGCGATAACTATTGTTATGATATAATGACAGATGATTTGGTTTTAATGAACAGCGCTTTTAATCAAAAAGGGATAAAAACGATTTTATTAGGCTGTTCAGTTGAACCTGAATTATTAAGAAAGCCGGAAATTATCGCGGACATGCTTCGTTATCATATGATTATAGCCCGTGAATCGATAACTTATGAAGCACTGAAAAAAATTAATCACCCCCGGCTCTATCTCCTTCCCGACCCCGCTTTTGCATTAGGCAAAAAGGATTTACCGTTACCGGAAGGTTTTAGTTTAAATAATACCGTCGGTATCAATTTAAGCCCCTTAGTTCTTGCGAATGAAGAAGAAACAGGAATTACGATGGACGGGTATCGCGCCTTGATAAAACATATCATAAAAACTACCGATATGCAGATTGCTTTGATTCCGCATGTGGTCTGGGAGCGAAATGACGACCGTATTCCCCTGCGTAAGCTGTATGATGAATTTGCTCCATCAGGTCGGGTGGTGATGTTCCCCGATGCTTCCTGTGAAGAACTTAAGGGTTATATTGCCCGCCTTAAATATTTCATCGGTGCGAGAACCCATGCGACAATTGCCGCTTACTCAAGCCTTGTGCCGACATTAGTCATCGGATATTCGGTCAAAGCGCGCGGTATCGCCGTGGATATCTTCGGGACGGACGAAAACTACGTTATACCGGTTCAGGCACTTAAGAAAAGCGATGATATCATCAGGGCTTTTAATTGGATTCAGGAAAATCAAGCAAATATAAGGGAAAAGCTTTCCGTAAAAATGCCGGGTTATATTAAAGAAGCAATGAAGATTGGCGCTCTGCTTAATGAGGTAATGTGAATGAGTAGAGTTAATAAAGCATCGAAAAATATCATGTTCGGATATCTCGGTATTATTATTACCGGACCTTTGGGAATGGTTTTACGCTCGGTTTTTATTCATCATTTGGGTGATACCTTAACAGGCGTAAATGATTTATATACCATTATTTTGTCCGTATTATCAATGGCTGAACTGGGCATCGGAACGGCATTAACCTTTAGCCTTTATGCTCCGGTCGCACATCAGCGGACAGAAAAGATAAAGTCTTATATGCGCCTTTACAAAAAGGCATATATTACGATTGGAATCGTTGTCGCTGTGATTGGTACAGCGATATCGCCATTTTTGCCGTATTTGGTTAACGTACCGGAAGGCGTCGCAGATATTTCCGTTCGTGATTTGACACTCTATTATTTTATCTTTTTGTTTAATACGGTCAGTACTTACTTCGTTGCATACAAGTTTAGTCTGGTAAATGCTGAGCAGAAGAATTATATCCATTCGAATATTATTACGATTACCCGGATTATTACCGTTGTAATACAGCTTTTAGTGATAGTTATTACGAAGAATTTTTACTGGTATTTATTATCGGCGGCATTTGTTGAACTTACGCAGAAGATTTTCGCTAATTATTATCTGAATCGAATGTACCCATATCTGAAAGAGAAAAATGTTGAAAAACTGACAAAAGAAGAAACACAGGTTATTATTACGAAGACAAAAGCTTTAGTCTTAACGAAAGTCGGCGACGTCATGAGAATTCAGACCGGTGGCATGATTGTTTCAGCTTTTATTAATGTCAGGTTGCTTGCCTTCATTGGCAGCTATAATATGATTATTGATTTTGTTTCCCGCTTTGTTGATATAATATTTAATAATGTCATCAGCAGTTTCGGAAATTTGATTGCGACAGAAACAAAAGAAAAGCAATTTTTACTGTTCCGTGTTTATCGTTTTTTTGCTTGTTGGATATATGGATTCTTTGCGGTGGTTTTTTTCGTCCTACTGTCGCCTTTTATAAGCATTTGGCTTGGTGCGGAAAGAGTTTTGAGTGTTACGGTGGTTGCCTTAATGGTGACAGATTTTTACTTCAAAGGTGATAGAGTTGTTTTATTTAACTTCAAAACAGCCGCCGGAGTTTTTGAACCGGACCGGTATTTACCGCTGATTCAAGGAATTCTGAATGTCGTCATTGCTCTAAGCCTCGTTAAGCATTTAGGATTGGTTGGTGTCTTTATCGGCACGCTCGTTTCCGGTTTACTGGCTAATTTTATCCGTCCCCGGATTATATACCGGATTTGCTTTGAACGGAAAGCGTCCGGGTTTTATATAGATTGGTTTAAATATCTGATAGTCACCGCCGGTTTACTAATGATATGCTTATTTATCGGAGGTTTTATTTTAAGTAAACTTAATATCTTGACTTTTATTTTAATGGGGTTGATAATAACACTTATATTTAACGGTATTTTTATTTTGTTATTTCGGAGAAGTGAGGAGTTTTGTTACTTGTGGGAGTTAATTAAAAGTTGGTTTTACGAAAGGCGCAAAATTGATGATTAAGCGGATAATAGAAAATAAATTAGCAGTATTTTTCGCATTTTTGGTCTTTATTGTAATCTATCTTTACTATTCCGTAGCTGACCCTATTCTTCTGCGGTATGACGACGACTGGCGATATTTCGGCATTTTTGAATCTCACCCGATTCCCTTGGTAGGTTGGTGGAATGTTACGCGCCTTTTACCGGAACACCTAATGCCTTTAATCGGCTATATTTCGTCTTTTTTAGTTTATCCTTTGACCGGTGATTATCTCGTTGCGGCAAGCATTACTCTTGCCATCGTTAAAGCGATATTTTTGATGATTTTATTTCTGGTTATTTATCGTTTATTCACTACCTTGTGTGAAAACAAAAATTTAAATGCGATGCTCAGTATTCTGACAATGATGATATTTTTCGCGATATTTAAAGATAATCCGGCTGATAATGAACATATGTTTTATAGTAGTCAGTATACTTTATATTTCTATTATGTCTTTCCGAATATCCTTAATTCAATTATTATTCTTGAATTGCTGCGGCAGATTTATATAAGAGATAGTCTGCTCGCCACTCCGCCCGGTCTTACGAAAGGGTGGTTGTTTGTCGGGATATATTTCGGAATTTTTTCAATGCTTTATGCTGCGGGTATCCTATTCACTTTTTCCGCGGCAGTTTTGGTTTGGAGATTCTATCCGGCATTCCGTGAAAAAGGGAAGTTTTTAACTAAGCTAAAGAAGTTTAACTTGGATTTTTTCAAAAATTACCTGATTGCCGCAATCATCTTTTTCGGAACGATAATTGCGATTCCCCTTGAATTATCTAGCGGACGCTCAAAAGAGCCTCTTGATAAAACTTATTTTGGCTCCGTCTTCAGCATGGAATTCGCCGGTAGGATTGGTGAATCGGTATACAATGTCTTTTTACTTGTTCGGTCAATAAATAATTATGTTTTTGGCTTGATGTTTCTGATTACGACGGCGGCTTTTATTGTTTGCTATAAAAAGAAAGATTTTATGACAAACAAAGTCATTCGTCTGGCTTTATTATGTCTTGCTTCGGCAGTGATTAACTTTGTTTTCATTGTTCTCGTGGCGGCAAAAAGCGGTCCATACTATATTTCAGAGACAAGATGTGCGTATGGTGTTTTTTATTTCATGATATTGTTTATCAGCTTCTTGCTTGTCCATATCCTTACAGAACTAAAGCAATTGGTGATTTGTGTTCCGTTGATTGTGGTGTTGATTTTTTGTGTTATGATTAATTCAAGCTATCCTTATAAGATGTCGTCTACAGATAAAGATAAGGCATTAGTGAATACATTTATTCCATTATTTATACAAGCTGATGATGAAGGGGCAACGAGCATAGATTTATATGTCCCTTTTAATTCGCCGGAAAAATGGGGAGTAGATTGCTTGTCGGAGACTTTATATAATCATAAAATTACAAAGAATAAGATTATCATTAATAACTATTTGATATGCCCGGATGATAATGTTTATTATATACTGAGTGAATAAGAGGTAAGGAATAAATGATTAAGCAAACGAAATTGAGTTTATGCATACGCTTATTAAGTACTCTTTTTGTTGTTCTTAATGTGTATATTATATTGGTAAATATCATACACATCGGACAAGTGAACTCTGAAATCGTCAGAACACTAATCCTGATATTTCTAGTTGCAACCGTAATAGCGATAATATATATTCCTAAAACTTTTATTATGCGGATAGTTAATTATATCAAGAATTATAAATGGATTCAAATATCGGCGATAGTGCTGCTTTTTGCATGTGGATTTATTTTGAGGTTTTGGTTTCTTCAATTCGAATTCGTCGCAGTTTTTGACCCTTTCATTGAAAACGCCACATCGCTTTTTCAAAGCGGAGAATTTTATCACGCCTATTACATTGGGATGTTTCCGTTTTATTATTCTTATATTGTCCTGCTTACAGCGATGTTTAAAATTATGGGAAGTGGTCTTTTAGCAATAATTTTGCTTAATACATTTTTCGACTTAATCGCATCGTGTTTGATGGGTTGGCTGATTTATCAGTTGAAGCAATCTCCTAAATGGGCGTATCTTTCGGCATGCCTTTGGTGGATATGTCCGGTTAACATTGCCTTTTGCGTTCTGGCACTCCCGATTATTATAGTTAATGCAGCAATTCTCCTTATCTTAATAATCTCATATAATATGTACCGAAAAATAAACATTCTTTGGCGAACGATTGGACTTAGTGCGTTGTTAGCTTTGTCATTAGCATTTTTAGATGCTTTCAGACCAATTTCAATTATAGCAGTTATTGCAATTGTCCTCTATCATGTTTTATTATTAATAAGGACAGGAAAATTCAAATTGGTGCTTAATAGTTTGATTTCCATCGCCATCATTTTAATGTTAAGCAGAGTGATAGGGTATGGTTGGCAACAAGTAGTTAATAATTCGACCGGATTGCCGACGAATGAATATAAAAGCGGATGGAACATATATGTCGGTGCTAATTATGACTCACATGGCAGATATAATGAAGATGATGACGGCTATCTTGGGAAACTTATCACTGAATTTGACCGGGATTATTCAGAAGTTTTCCGGAGACTTCAAAAAGAAGGTATCGAACGCTACATGGAACTTGAATTGGAAAATATCGCTATTCTTCTAATTAATAAATCGTTTCAATTGGCTGGTGATAATGTGAATATGGTTGATAGCCTTGCGGCTTATTATCCGTCGCTTAACGGGATACTGTATGACCTTATCCGTGTGTCGGGAGGGATTTGCTGGTTTATCATACTTAGCTTATCATTATACTTTATATACAAGCGCAGAAAATATGAACTGCCGGATTTTATTATTTTTATAAATATTCTGATTTTCGGCTATTTCTTCTCGTTTTTACTGGTAGAGGTGCGCAGCAGGTATTTTGTTGTGCTACTGCCGATGTTTTTTATTCTGGCGATGTTAGGATTAATGAAATCATTGCGCCCTGAGTATAATCAAGGGTTTGAAGTAGGAGGAAAAGATGGTTGATGAAATGAAAAATAAATCAAAAGCAATGGCTGATGAAGCGCTTTTTATGCTGATGAATTACCCGCGGTATAGTTTTTTGGAGCGTTCTAAACGCTTCTTGCGTCGTGCCGCCGGAAGGAAAGTAGAGCCTTTTGACAGACTTAACTGGCCGACAGGGCTTTTAGCAAACGCACTGATGGCATATTATAGTAATAATTTGAGTTCAGAGATTTCTTTGGTGATAAAGCAAAACCTGATGAAATACTACATGAGATTTATCAATAGTCGCCGGAAAATTCTCTGTCTTGATGACATTCTGGCAGGACAGGCATTAATTGAATTACATCAAATCACCGGTGATGAAAAGCTAAAAGGGCTTCTTGACCAAATGGTCAAATATCTGAAAGAACATGCCGTGGATGAAAACGGGAGCCTACCCTACCGCCCCGCACATGGGAACAATCACGTATATGCTGACGGAATTGGGATGATATGCCCTTTCTTATGCAAATATGGCAGTACATATAATGATGCTGATGCAATTAGTCTGGCTTGTAAGCAGATTAAGAATTTTTTTGCACATGGAATGGATAGCCGTACAGGTTTGCCGTATCATGGCTATGAAGCCAAAAATCAAGTCAAACATGGAATCATAGGATGGGGTAGGGCTTGCGGCTGGTTAATGATGGGGTTGGCGGACAGCTTGATTTTTATGGATAAAGAAATCGCGGAGTACGATGAAATAAAGCAATATTTCCGCCGCCTAGTTGATAAAGTTGAAGCCTACCAACGTGAAGACGGATGTTATCCCTGGCAGCTTCCGGCAAGGGAAGGGCCTTTTGACACTTCGGCGACAGCGATGATACTATATGCGATTGCCAGAGGGCTTGAAAATGATATTTTAATTGGTATTCATAGATCGAGATTGCTTCGCGGGCGCGAAACTTTGATTAAAGAAGTGACAGAAGGGAAAATATATAATTGTCAGGCTGAATGCGGCGGATTCGGTGTTTATCCGCAAAAATATGATTATTATCCTTGGGTATTGGGACCGGCATTATCATTATTTTCTGTTGGCATACGCGAAGGGTTATAAAGAGTTAAATTGGCGGTGAAGGAGATAACATGGTCATAATTCAGATTGCGGGAGGTGTAGGCAATCAGCTACAGCAGTATGCCTTGTATCAGAAATTTCTAAGTATTGGAGTAGATGCGCGGCTCGATATTTCATGGTTTGACGGGCTGTCACATAATACTACAACAAAGCGAGAATTAGAATTTGGCTTTTTTACGGATCTAAATTATAAGTGCTGTACATTGAAAGAAAAGGAAAAACTGAT
>WQST01000011.1 GCA_009787745.1 Lachnospiraceae bacterium | reverse complement strand
GGATAATTACCTGCGTAAATCAGCAAATCTGAAAGCGGTTTTTTTGCTCCTGGATATTCGCCATAAGCCTTCGGAAAATGATCTTAAGATGTATGAATGGATTATCAAAAGCGGCCGCCCTCCTGTCATTATCGCCACGAAAGCCGATAAGATTAAACGCAGTCAATTAAATAAGCATATGGACATCATCCGCGTAACCCTAAATCTTAATAAAGAAACACAAATAATAGCATATTCCGACCTTAACAAACAAGGCCGGAATGAAATATATGACCTGATAACATCATTATCCACTTGACCGCCTTACGAAGGGTTTACAATTTCCGAGACCCCTCACGCTATTTTGGGAGAAAAATATGCCTTCACCATGGAAGAACGCAGAACTTTACGTAAAAGCAGTCCTTAATCTAATTATCTTCGGCATTGCCATAGTGGCAGTCATTTTCATTGTCCCCCGTGCCTTTATCTTTTTTATGCCCTTTGTTATCGGTTCGATAATTGCTTGGATTGCCGGGCCGATTGTCCGTTTTTGTGAACGAAAATTTCGCCTTCGCCATAAAACCAGTACCGCGATAGTGATTATCGTAGTTATTGGCCTGATTATCACACTGGCATATTTTCTGGGGGTATGGCTGACTAATCAAGTCATTGCTTTCATTGGTGAATGGCCGCTGATGTGGATTGGGATTCAGCGGGAGGTAGCGGCGATGAGCAGCAGATTGACTATAGTAGTCAACCAACTGCCTGAGGATTTGCGCAAAACCCTTCTGGAACTGCCCATGAATATGGGTCAGTATTTTAGTGATATGGTAACGGCAATCAGCGTTCCGACCTTCGAAGCGGTCGGTCGTTTCGCCCAAAACTTGCCCGTGATTCTCATTAATATTATTATGTGCCTTCTCTCGGCTTATTTCTTTATTGCCGAAAGAGATTATTTTCATAGCTTGATGCGGAGAATGCCGGGTACGATCGCCGCCAAAATTGACCTGGTTATGCAAAGCCTTAAGGATTCGATCGGCGGTTATATCAAAGCCCAGCTAAAAATCGAAGTTTGGATATATATGATTTTCGTAATCGGATTTTTGATTTTGGATATCGAGTATGGATTTCTGATTGCTTTTGTCATTGCTTTTTTAGACCTTTTACCGATTCTGGGCGCAGGTATTGTTTTGGTGCCGTGGGCGGTTGTAAAATTATTCAATGCGGATTATTTCAGTGCCATTGGATTATTCATCATTTCTATCGTGGCAATGGTAGTACGGCAAATCATCCAACCGAAAATTATGGGCGATACGATTGGCGTTCCGCCGATACCGACATTATTTTTGCTTTATTTAGGCTTCCGCTTGGCGGGGTTGTTCGGGATGATTATTGCTTTACCTGTGGGGATAATTGTGATAAATTTATATCAGGCGGGGGTTTTTGAGGGGACTAAGCGGAGCTTAAGAATTATCATTGGTGGGATTAACCGTTTTCGGAAGCTATAAAAATGAACAATAATGATTTATCGAAGAATAAAGAGAATTTTGTAAAAGTTCTCTTTTTGCTATATTTATTTGCGTTAATTCGTCTTATTATTTTTAAATATCCGGCGGAGTATTTCCGGGAAATCGCCGCGGGATGGACGAAGGAAGTTATCTTTGAAGGGTTTGACAGCGCGAATTTTACTTTGTTTAAAACGATTGATATGTATGTGCGAAGATTTGACAATCCATACAGCAAACTTAATCTTTTTGGCAATCTATTCGCTTTCATCCCCTTTGGTTTCACCATGCCGATTATCCACAGGCGCAGCAATAATCTGTTCGTTATGCTTGCCCATGCCCTTGTCTTTATCGCCGGGATAGAGATATTTCAGCTTTTAACGGGGTTTGGCGCTTTCGATGTCGATGATATTTTGCTGAACGGGTTAAGTGCGGTGATTGGGTGGACGATTTATATAGTGTATAAGAGATTTAACGGGGGTTAGAGAATAAAATCTGATACCCTCTTTCAGTCGGTAAATAATTATGATATAATGTCGCTAGACATTATATCGGCGCGTCTTTAGTGCGCATCCCCCGGAGGGCATGATTTCCAAAGAAAATCATGATATAATGTCGCTAGACATTATATCCGCGCGTCTTTAAGTGCGCATGATAAAACAAACAATCCAAGGAGCCATACAATGCATAAAGACCTGCCGAAAACATACGACCCCAAAGAAGCAGAAGATACCATCTACCGTAAATGGGTCGAAAAAAACTACTTTCATGCCGAAGCAGACCCCTCCCGCACCCCTTTTACGATTGTAATTCCCCCGCCCAACGTCACGGGGCAGTTACATATGGGACATGCTCTCGATAATACGATTCAGGATATTATCATCCGCTTCAAAAGAATGCAGGGCTTTAACACTTTATGGCAACCCGGTACCGACCACGCCAGTATCGCGACGGAACTGCGTATCATGGAAAAATTACGGGAAGAAGGTACTTGTAAAGAAGAAATCGGGCGTGAACGCTTTCTGGAAAGAGCATGGGAGTGGAAAGAGGAATACGGTAGCAGGATAATTAATCAGCTTAAGAAACTTGGCGCCTCCTGTGACTGGGAACGCGAACGCTTCACCATGGATGAAGGATTAAACCACGCGGTAATAACTGTTTTCTGTAAAATGTACGATCAAGGTCATATTTATCGCGGCAGCCGCATGATCAATTGGTGCCCGGTTTGTAATACATCGATTTCGGATGCCGAAGTTGAGCATGAAGAAAAAAGTGCCAAGCTATACCATATGAGTTACCCCCTGATAGAAAATGACGGAAGTGTCAGCAAGACGGAAGTATTGACTTTTGCGACAACCCGCCCTGAGACAATCCTAGGTGACACTGCTGTCGCAGTCAATCCCGATGATGAGCGCTATAAACATTTGATCGGCAGAAAGGTCATGATTCCGATGCTTTTGAGAGCAATTCCGATCGTGGCGGATCACTATGTCGATAAAGAATTCGGTACCGGGGTGGTCAAAATTACCCCCGCCCATGACCCGAACGACTATGAAGTAGCGAAACGCAATAATTTACCGGAAATAAACGTCTTAAATGACGACGCGACGATTAATGAAAACGGCGGTGCTTTCGCGGGCATGACCCGTGAGAACGCTCGTAAAGAAGTCGTTAAAGATTTTGAAAACCGCGGATTAGTAGTAAAAATAGAAGACTATACCCATAATGTCGGTACCCATGACCGTTGCGGCACGATTATTGAACCGATGATCAAACCCCAGTGGTTCGTCCGTATGGATGAACTAATTAAACCTGCCGTCGAAGCCGTAAAAACAGGGGATGTCCGCCTGATTCCCGAGCGTATGGATAAGCAATACTATTCATGGACGGACAATATCCGTGATTGGTGTATCTCACGGCAATTATGGTGGGGACATCGGATTCCGGCATATTACTGTGCCGATTGCCGCGAAATTACCGTCGCTAAAAACACGGTTTCCGTTTGCCCGAAATGTGCGGGTAAGAATATCGAACAAGACCCCGATACTTTGGATACATGGTTTTCTTCGGCGTTATGGCCTTTTTCCACCTTGGGCTGGCCCGAGGAAACCGAAGACCTTAAGTATTTTTACCCGACCAATGTTTTGGTAACGGGCTATGATATTCTTTTCTTCTGGGTTATCAGAATGATTTTTTCAGGTTTTGCCCATATGGGTAAAAAGCCTTTTGATACGGTTTTGATTCATGGGCTGGTTCGTGATGCCAATGGCAAGAAAATGAGTAAATCGCTGGGAAACGGTATTGACCCGCTATTACTGATTGATAAGTACGGCGCCGACGCTCTTCGTTTTACTTTGATTACCGGCAATTCCCCGGGGAATGATATGCGCTTCCATATCGAAAAAGTTGAAGCAAGCCGAAACTTCGCCAATAAGATTTGGAATGCGGCGCGTTTCATCATGATGAAAGCGGCTCCCGATACTCCGGCGGAAGAAGGCTGTTTTAGCCCTGCCGACTTAGAGCCTGTCGATAAATGGATTCTCAGTAAAGCCAATCATCTGGTCAAAGAAGTGACCGATAATCTGGAAAATTTCGATTTAGGGATTGCCGCCCAGAAAATATATGATTTTATTTGGGATGAGTTTTGTGACTGGTATATCGAAATGGTTAAACCCCGCACAGGCGAGTTTCGCTCAGGCGCGCGTTTTACCCTGATTCATGTCATGACGAAAGCGCTGAAGCTTCTGCATCCGTTTATGCCCTTCATTACCGAAGAAATTTTCTTAAGCCTTAACAGCGGTGAAGAATCGGTGATGATTTCGCAGTGGCCCGAATACCAAACGGAATTTGAATTTCTAAATGAAGAAAAAGAAGTCGGGTTAATCAAAGAAGCGGTTCGCGGCATCCGCAATATCCGCGCCGAAATGAATGTCCCGCCAAGTAAGGCGCTGGATTTATTCGTCGTTTGTGAAAAATCAGGCGACCTTGATGCTTTTACCCGCGGATGCGCCTTCTTTACCGCTTTATCAAGGGCGGGTGAAGTTACTTTAAAAGCGGAAAAAGCAGGGATACCTGATGATGCGGTTTCCGTTATTACGTCAGGTGCGGTAATTTATATTCCCCTAACCGAATTGGTTGATATTGCCAAGGAGACGGAACGTCTCGATAAGGAAGAAAAACACCTTGACGATGAAATAAAGCGGGTCGAAATGATGCTTTCAAACCCTCGTTTCATGGAAAAAGCGCCGCCCGATAAAATTAAAACCGAACGTGAAAAACTGGAAAAATTTATCCAAATGAAACAACAAATTAATATTCGCTTGCAACAGCTATCATGTTTGAGTTAAAATAAAAATAGACATAAGTTTTAAGAATAAAAGGGTGACATTTAATGAGTGATGCTTTAGCGGCTAATCAGAAGTTAAATGAAATTGGTAACTATGACGATACTATGAATTCACGTTTATCGATGAACCAATCATACGTTAGGGTTGATCAGGATAATATGAAGGCATGGTTGTTTTTGATGCCTTTGGCAGTTAATGAAGCGAAATACACCGTTAATGAACTTGAAGATTTTATGAAAGGCAACGGAATTGTTTCAGGATACCATAAATCGAATCTGAAAGCAATGTGCAAGAAAAGTGTTTATAAGCGGGAAATAAATGTCGCGAACGGGAAACCGCCCGAAGACGGGGTTGACGGGTATTTTGAATATCATTTCGACGCAACCAAAAAAGAGCCTGAAATCAAAGAGGACGGCACGGTTGACTACGCATCGGTTAATAAGCTTATCAATGTCCGGGTTGGCGACAAATTAGCGACGTACCACCAAGCCGCCCAGGGAATAGACGGCGAAGACGTTCTGGGGAATGTCTTAAAAGCCAAAATTGCTAAAGATATCCCTATTTTACGTGGTACATACGTCAGCCGCCGGGATACGGAAAATATTTATTTCGCCGAACGCGAGGGAAAAGTTGAGTTACGCGACGGTAAGATTGATATCCAGAATATTCATGAAGTTTTCGCCGATGTTGATATTAATACAGGAAAAATTGAGTTTTTCGGTGATGTAATTATTAACGGTAATGTCGAATCAGGTGTGACCATCCGCGCGGGGCGTAATATCGAAGTTCGCGGGTCAGTCGAAGCGGCGTCTTTGTTTGCCGGCGGTGATGTTATTCTCCAGCGCGGTATTCAAGGTCAGCAAAGAGGGCGCGTATCGGCGCGCGGTCAGGTTTTTGCCAAATTTATCGAACAGACGATAATCAATGCGGGCGGTGATATTGTCGCGGACACTATTATGAACTCACGCGTTAATACCGACGGCAAAGTAATTTTGTCAGGGAAAAGAGGGATGCTGATCGGCGGTTATACCCATGCCCTGCTGGGCGTTGCGACTTCCTCAATCGGCAATGACGTGGAAACCAGAACGGTCGTCCATGTGGGATGTGAAGCCGAAGTTATCGAAAAGGGAATTTCCCTTAAAAAGCGGGAAGTCCAAGTTCGCAATATGCTTTCCGACCTTAATGAGGAACTGGAAGAACTTAAGAAAAAGTCCGCTATATACGGCGAACAGCAACAGAAAATGCTGGAAATAACCGCGGCGAAAGTCCTGCCGCAAGAAAAAGAATTAAAAGAAGAACTGGCGGTTTTACTTGACGACCAACAGGAAATTCAAAGCATGATTGCCAAAGGCAAAGGTTCGAGTATCCGTGTTGACGGCAACATCTACCGCGGAGCGGTTATTTGTATTTCGCAGTTACAGATGCCTGTCGAAAATAATACAATGTTTATGGAGTATACGATTCAAGGCGGTTTGGTGGTTGGAAATGTCATTATCCGCTGAACAATATATATTATCGATTCCCCTTTTCAATCAGGAAAAGCATTCACTTTTAACCCTTAAGCACTTCCTTATCTTTCTGGGTGAACCCCAAAGCGGGAAAAAAATCATCCATGTCGCAGGCACTAACGGAAAAGGCAGTGTTTGTGCTTTTCTTGAATCAATTTTGCGGGCGTCGGGCGTCAAAACAGGTTTATTCACCTCGCCGCATCTAATTTCGATGCGCGAACGAATCAGGATAAATAATGATATTGTTACGGAAGAAGTATTTAATGCGGCATTTGAATTAATAAAAGAAAAAATAGATGCATTCAGGAAAGTTGAAAATAATGATTTTCATCCGACATTTTTCGAATTCCTTTTCTTGATGGCAATGGTGATTTTTAAGGATGCGGACGTTGAATATGTGATTCTTGAAACGGGGCTTGGCGGGCGCTTAGATGCCACTAATGCAATCGACGAAAAGATTCTTACGGTAATAACCAAAATCAGTTTTGACCATATGGAGTACTTAGGGGCGACCCTTTTAGCGATTGCCGCGGAGAAAGCAGGTATTATGCGGCCCTCGGTACCGGTCGTAAGTTCATGCCAGGAAGACGGTGTAACGGCTTTTTTACGGGAAAAAGCAAGTGAGTATGGTTCAAAATTTGCGGTAATAAATAATAGCGCGATAAAAATTCATGAATTAGCGATAAAAAGCATTGATTTTTCTTTTCAATATCGTTATGATAGGATTGTTAGACTTTTGTTACCGACAAAAGCAATCTACCAGACCGAAAACGCCGCTTTAGCTATTAATTCCGCTCTGCTTCTTAATGATGAGCGGATATCGCTAAGTTCAATCAGCGCCGGGCTAGTGAAAACAGTCTGGCGGGGACGGATGGAAGAGATTCATCAGGGCGTCATTTTTGACGGTGCGCATAATGAAGATGGGATAAAGGCATTCATTACGTCGGTAAAAGCGATTCCCTTACGCGGAAAAAGGTTTCTTTTATTCGGCGGCGTCAGGGAAAAGCGAAGTAATGAGATAGTCGGTTTGCTTCGCCGGGAAAATATTTTTGATGAAATAATCGCTTGTCCGCTTAAGAATAAAAGGTCACTGAGGATAGACGAGCTTTTAATATTATTTAATAAAGAGCAAGTTTTCACAGACACCCAAAGCGCACTTACGTATTTAAATAACAAAAAACAAACCACCGATTTAATATTTATTACGGGATCACTATATTTATACGAAGAAGCCGGAAACTTCGTCGTCGACCCAAACAATTGAGGTTAAAATGATTAATTTCGAAGAAGAACTAAAAAAATTTCATCCCAGTCTTGAAGTAGAAGACGCCGAGGAAGCAATATATAATCAGAATTTAACGGATATGACAGATATTTTACTAAAACTGCTTGGGAAAGCCGAAGCAATGGAAGAGCCACCTATCGAAGTGTGAAGCAAGGTCGTTCAGTTAACCGCTTTGCCAAGCTACAAATGTGTACGTCAATATAAAGGAGAACAGCATGGTATGTTATCAATGCGGAGTTCGTTTATCCGAGCATGATTTTTGTACCGGCTGCGGCGCGGATGTTGCCCTTTTTAAAAAGTTATTATCAACCTCCAACCGTTTATATAATGAAGGTTTAGAAAGAGCAGGTGTTCGGGATTTAGCCGGAGCTGTTTATATACTGAAACAGAGTTTGAAATATAATAAAGCGAATATCAAAGCCCGCAATCTTTTAGGGCTATGCTATTTCGAGATGGGTGAAGCGGTTTCCGCCCTAAGCGAATGGGTAATCAGTAAGAATATCCGCCCAACGAAAAACATTGCCGATGATTATATTTCGATGATTCAGACCAATCAGACCAGATTAGACACGATTAACCAAACAATCAAAAAATACAACCAGGCTCTTGCCTACTGTCATCAGGATAGCCGTGACCTCGCGATTATTCAGCTTAAAAAGGTTTTATCCTATAACCCTAAGTATGTCAGGGCGCATCAGTTGCTTGCCCTGCTTTATATCGGGGAAGAGCAATGGAGCCTTGCCAAAAATGAATTGCTTAAATGCAATGAAATCGATGCCAATAACACGATTACCTTAAGATACCTTAAGGAAATCAGCCGCATGATGATGCCTGAGGACGTCGTAAAAGGCAGTCATAAGCACAAAAATAATGACGATTCAATCCGTTATCAAAGCGGCAACGAAACGATAATTCAACCGGCTAAGTCACGCGATTTCAAAATTATGTCGATTTTGTTCAATTTCGGCATCGGGATTTCAATCGGCATTGCCATTACGGTCAGCTTGATTATGCCCGGCCGACTTAAGCAAGCGCAATCGGATAAAGCGAACGAACTTCGCATAATGAGTGAGCAAATGGATCAGAAAACGGCTTCCATTGCCGAACTGGAACAAAACCTTAAAAAAATGTCGGAAGAGCTTAACGGTTATCAACGTGAGCTTGATGAATATCGAAACGCTCCTATCAGTACCGAAGCGGGGGACAATTTACTTTTTGCCGCCGCCGTTTTGATAAATGATTCACCGCAGGGCGGGGAAGATGAAATTACGCCGATCGAAAGAATCGCGGCTTATCTGGATGTTATAACACAGGACGAGCTGTTGGAAGCGACATCCGCTTTTAAGGCACTTTATGAGAGTATTATCGAAGTCGCGGGCAAAGAATTAGGCGATTTATGTTATGATACAGGATATGATTTTTATCGTAATGAAGAATTTGCCAGTGCGATTCCGCACTTATTCAGGGCTTACCTATATGACCCCGAAAACGGCGAAGCACTATGGAATCTCGCCAATGCTTACGAAAAAAACGGCGATATCGACAAAGCAAAAGAGGCTTACGCGCAGGTCATCGAGAACTTCCCTAACACGGACAAAGCCCGCAGATCAGAAACGAAGCTGGTGGAAATAAATATCGTCGGCTCATAAGGTACACTTGATTTTCATAAAATACTAAGGAGAACATAGTTTAATTTGACTATGTTCTTTTTGTTGCAAGCAACAAAAAGAATGATGCGCAGCGCGTTAACAACTCGGATTTTTGTGTAAATACATCACAAAAATACCTCGCGGGACAGTGGCAGTTTTTAATTTTGTAATAATGCTAATTGTTGCAAGCAACAAAAAGAAAAATGCACAGCGCGTTAACAACTCGGAAGACCATGAAAGGAGATTCAATGGACGATTTTAAAGTGATTGACAATTATCTGATGGTAAGAATGCCGGAAGAAATCGATCATCACAAATCAAGTTACATTAGCACTACCGCTGATGAATTTATTATCAGGGAAAAAGTCGGAAACATCGTTTTTGATTTTGAAAACACCCGCTTTATGGACAGCTCAGGTATTGGTATCATTATGGGGCGGTACAAAAAAATAACCTACTTCGGCGGAAAAGTCTACACCATCAACACCGACACCAGAATAAGAAGAACTCTAATGATTTCAGGGCTCCACAAAATCATTGAAATGATGGAATAACTATGTATAAAATGTCAAAAATTGTAAATAATAATAGAAGATAAAGCTTAAGGAGGGCAATATGAGTCAATCCAATACTCTTACCGAGGAACATTTTTTATTAAATAGGTTAAAAGAAAAGGAGGAGAACCAAAGTTCAGGCGACAGGGCAAGTAATGAAATGAAGCTAGAGTTTGACGCCATTTCAGCCAATGAATCTTTCGCCCGAACAGCCGTCGCCGCCTTCATCTATCCGCTGAACCCGACCCTTGAAGAAATATCGGATGTTAAAACGGCTATTTCCGAGGCGGTCACAAACGCGGTAATCCATGCTTATGATGAAGAATTTTTTGAAAAATACCGCGACTTAGACGACGGCAATGAACTAAAAATTTACATACACTGTGAGCTTTTTAACAGACACCTGCACGTTGAGATTTGGGATAAAGGGAAAGGAATAGCCAATATTGACTTGGCAAGAGAGCCGCTTTACACCGAAAAGCCTGAGCAAGACCGCTCAGGAATGGGATTTGCTTTTATGGAAGCTTTTATGGACGACCTCGAAGTTATTTCCGAACCGGGTTTCGGGACGACTATTTTAATGAAGAAAAAAATCTTAGTATGAAAAGTTATTCTAAATCAGCATAGGACGCTGATTAAGAATAACTAGTCGCGCAGAGCGCGACTTTTCATACGGCAAATTTGTGCTGGCGCACAAATTCGCGGGTCTTGGCAGGCGTGAAAGGGATTTGCGTCTTGCGACAAATTCACGGGTCTTGGCAGGCATGAAAGAGAAATTCGCGGTGACGGTAAGTATGGAGGGTAGTGTAAAGAATAATGGAAGAGCTCACGGTTTTGATTGAACGTTCACAGGCCGGAGAAAAGGAAGCACGAGAAGTACTAATTGAAAAAAATATGGGCTTAGTTCATCATATTGTCAGACGGTTTATCGGACGCGGCTGTGAGATTGACGATCTGGTGCAAATCGGTACGATCGGTTTAATGAAAGCGATCGATAATTTTAATATGAGTTATAATGTTAAGTTTTCGACTTATGCCGTACCGATGATCAGCGGCGAAATCAAACGCTTTCTTCGTGACGACGGAATTATAAAAGTCAGCCGAACGCTGAAAGAAAACGGCTATAAGGTAAAGCTGGCGGCGGAGCGTCTGGCTCAGACGCTGGGACGCGACGCGACTTTAATTGAACTCTCATACGAAACAGGGATTATGCCTGAAGATATTGTCATGGCGTTGGAAGCGGGAGCGGAAGTCGAATCGATTTACAAAACCGTTTATCAAACTGACGGCAACGAAATACATCTGGGTGAAAAACTGGCGGATCCCGATAAAGTCGATAAAATTATCAACAAAATGATGCTTAAACAACTGCTTTCAGAACTTACCGATTCCGAGCGGAAATTAATCATGATGCGCTATTTCAATGACAAAACCCAAACAGAAGTAGCCGTATCTATGGGCATTTCACAAGTCCAAGTCAGCCGCCTAGAGAAAAAAATCCTCTTGACGATGAGGAAGAAAATGGGATAAAATTAAAACGTGAAAAATATCATCCTCCCAAATCAATATCCATATTTTTTTGATACCCACGTACATACGAACAAAGGCAGTGCCTGCGCCGGTAACGACCCGATTGAGACGGTTAAAACCTACAAAAGAGCGGGTTATAGCGGTGTCGTTATAACCGAACACAATTGGGGCGGTAATACGAGGATTAACCGGCGGCTTTATTTTAAAGAATGGGTCAAGCATTTTATCCTCAGTTACCAGGAAGCTTATTCATGGGGGGAAAAAAATAACTTTGTCGTCCTATGGGGTTACGAAGCAGGGTATAGCGGCACGGAATTTTTGATCCATGGTCTTAAGCCTGATTTTTTGTTTGAATACCCGGAAATTAGAAACGCCTCGATTGAGGAGCAATACCAAATCGTCCATGCCGCAGGTGGGATTGTAGTTCACGCCCACCCTTTCCGCGAGGCTTATTATATTCCTGAAATTTATCTGAACCCCGAGTATATCGATGCCGTCGAATGGATTAACGGCGCGCATTATAACCGCATTTCCTATAATGAATTCGGTCATTACATCGAAAAAGAAATGTATAACCGCAAAGCCTTAGCTTATGCAAGGGAGCATGATTTCCCCATGACGGCAGGTTCCGACACCCACAGCACCAACCTGCGGGGCGTCGGAATGGCATTCAAAAACCTTCCCGGTGCGGAAGGTCAATTTGTTAAAAGTCTGCTTTCCCGCCAAGACTATCTCCTAACCGACGGCTTCAAATGGTACGACCCCTTCGGAAAGGAATTGTATGAAACGGAGTACGAGTAAAGCATTGACAACCGCAAGATAGTACCTACGGAAAATACCGCTGATAAACATCAAAGAAATCCTTCGTCGTCACTTCGTTGTTATTAATAAAAGTGACCTGTTCCCAAAGGATATCATTAATATTCCGGGTTAAAGTATTAAGAAAGGCATTGTATTCATACCCGAACACTTCCTCCCGCCTTTTTTCGACAATTTTAATCTTATTATTATCCGTTTCTTCCCGATTAAAAGTATTGATACACTTAATAATATGATAGCCGAAATCAGTTTCGACGATATCACTCACTTCTCCTGTCTCTAATAAAAAAGCCGCTTGCTCAAAGGTTTCATCCATATCACCTTTACCAAACGAATAAACCGACTGCTCATCCTCACTGAAAAGCATCATTACCTTCTCGAAATCCTCGCCGTTATTGATTTGTTCAAGATGGTTATTAATACGGTTAAAAGCATCTTCCTTGGCCGATTCCGTATATTCGATTTTCATCCCTGTTCCGTCAAGCGCATAGGTCTTGATAAGAATATGCCAAACCGTAATCGTCCGCGCTTCATCATCACTGATTTCGGGATTAATATCCTTGATTATGTATTTGTAAATCTTATCCGCCAGCGCATATTCGGAATAAAGAGTTTCAATCGTTAAAAGTGTAAGCCCCATCGCGTCTATCTCGGTCATACTTAACGAAAGATAATAATCCAAAGCCGCTTCTTTTGCCAGCGCGATTTCATCATCATCCAAAGCAATATCATGTTTGGCCGCCAAAAGATTCATCGTCTTTATTTGCGCGATCTGCGCTAAAGCCGTTTCTTTGATATTATCCTCAAGCGTAGTTCCGCCGAAGTCAACCGCCCATATCTTTTGCCCGTAAACACTTTCGTACTGGTTTTGGACGTTCGTCAGATAAACAAAAATTTCAGGCAAAAAACAGGACATAGTTTCAATCCGAAAAACCTCGTCCCGCTGAAACCCTGTCGTCAAAACGACTTTCATATCCGTATCGTCTTTTTCACCGCAAGCACTAAGCGGAATGATAAATATTAATAAAAGAAGAATAATGATTTTTTTCATTTAAAAAGTTCCTAGTTAAGACGCCCAAACGCTCAGGATGACAAATGACGACTGATACTGCGCGCAACGCTTAAGCCGTTCGCCGAAGCTTGCTGTAATCCGCGGGTAATCCCCGCACCGTCGCCGATGGCATATAATCCCTTAATACTGGTTTCAAAATTCTTATCAACGATGACCTTATTGGAATAAAACTTAACTTCCACGCCATAGAGCAACGTCTCTTCACTGGCAAGCCCGGGGGTAATTTTGTCAAGCGCCAGAATCATCTCTTCGATATCAACCATAATCCGATGCGGAAAAACTAAAGACAGATCGCCCGGGATGGCATCTTTAAGGGTCGGAACTAAGTTATTCCGGCATAATCTCTCCTCCGTCGTCCGGCGCCCCCGCCGGAAATCGCCGAAGGTCTGCACCAGAATACGCCCGCCGCAGAGCATGTTCGAAAGCTGCGCGATTTGCTTACCGTATTCGATCGGCGTTTTGAAGGGCTTGGTAAAATTCTTACTGACCAATATCGCGAAATTGGTATTGTTAGTTTTAAATTCGCCTGATTTATAAGCATGTCCGTTAACGACGGCAAGTCCGCCTTCGTAGTACTCCGTCGCCACTTCGCCGGAAGGGTTCGTGCAAAACGTCCTGACTTTATCGTCGAACGTCGGGGTGTGATAAATCAATTTCGCTTCGTAGAGGTTTTCATTTAAAAATTGCATGATTTCATTGCGAACCTCGACCCGAACACCGACATCAACCGTTCCGGGTTTGGTTTCGATCCCGATTTCACCGCATTTATTTTTGAACCAGTCAGCCCCTTCCCGCCCGACGGCCGAAACAATATGTTTCGCATAAAAAGTATCGCCTTTATCTGTTGATACCCCGACCGCCCTATCGTTTTCGACTAAAATTTGTGCCGCCATTACACCGAACATAAGTTCGATGCCGTTATCAAGCAAATGCTTTTGTAATTTAGCATAAATTTTGTAACCTTCTTCGGTTCCTAAATGCCTGATTGGGCATTCAACCAGTTTCAAATTAGCGTTAATGGCTTTTTTGCGGATTTCACGGATTTCTTCATCTTTATCAAGCCCGTAAACACTTTTGTCAGCGCCGAATTTCAGATAAATTTGGTCGGATTCATTAATTAAATCAAGCGTTTCGCTGTATCCCAAAATCGTCGGGAGATTACCGCCGACATCAGGGGAAAGTGAGAGTTTGCCATCCGAAAAAGCCCCCGCCCCCGCGAATCCCGTCGTTATCGAACACGGACTGCAACCGACACACTGATTGGTCTTTCGTTTCGGACATCCCCTCTTTTCGATGGAACGCCCCTTCTCGATTATCAGAACTTTCAGGTCTTTATTTTGTTCCTTTAATTCATAAGCGCAAAAAATCCCACTAGGGCCCGCGCCGATGATAATTACATCATAGGTCATTAGGCAATGTCCTTTCTTATTATTAGTACTTAACGATATTATACCAATCAAACAAAAGGATATCAACTAATTTCGCAAAGTTAATATAGAAATCCTTACAAAAACTACCCCTCAAGCTTTGAGGGGTAGGGGAGCAGTACTGTATGTCATTAATCTAAGCACATTTAAACCGTTGAACCAAGTTGGTCAATTCGTTGGCGGATACTTCTGTTTCCTTGATATTATTGGAAATCGTATTGGTGTTACTGGATATATCACTAACTTGCTCGGCGACGCTGGTGGTGGTTCTGGCGCCTTCCTGAGCGGCGGCGGCTACTTCGCTAATGGCCCGCATTAATACCTGGACGGAAGCAAGCAATTCTTCGGAAGTAGCACTTAGATCTCCGGTCATATCACTCATATAGACGGCGTCGCTGTTGTATGAATCAGCCGCTTTAAGCATGTCGTTGTAGTCTTTCATGACATCATCGGAAACGAAGTTAAGCAGGTTGGTTGAGCTTGCAGCCAAGGCGTTAACAGCTGACATAACAATTTTCGTAATAGCTTGAATTTGCGTAACGGTATTTTTCGAGTTATCGGCAAGGGCGCTGATTTCGTTAGCGACGACCGCGAATCCGCGTCCTGCTTCGCCGGCTCTGGCGGCTTCAATCGAAGCGTTAAGGGCTAACAATGTCGTTTGGCTGGTAATGCCGAGAATTGCATCAGCCAAGGCGTTAATCTCGTCAACGGCTTTCGAATCATCAAGCGCTTTTTCCAAAGAAGCTTTGATTTCGCTGAAAATATGGTTTGATTTATCGATCGAGTTATTAACACTCTTGCTAAGTTCTTCGGCACGGTGATGGATTTCGCCTGATTTCGCGGCACCGTCCCCTGCTTTCTCAGCAACCGTTTCAACGGCTCTTTCGATTTCGGCGGCGGTTGCATTCATTTCTTCCGCGCTGGCGCCCGTTTCTTCCATACCTGCGCTCAATTCCTGGGTTGCGGCGGAAGTATCGGTCGTACAGTCGCTTAAAGCGTGAAGTGTCTCATTAGTACTGTCAACGGCGTGGCTCAATGTATCGGTAGAATTTTTGATACCGGCGACAGTATGCAGGAGACTTTCTTCCATGGCCTCAATATTGCGGGCTAATGATCCGAGTTCTTCTTTTTGGTCATGTAATTGGGCGGGAATTGCAACGGTTAAGTCGCCTTCGGCGATTTTGTTCGCGGCACCCTCGATAATTTTAAGCGGTTTGCTTATCAAGCCGGAAATTAAAAAGGCAATGAGGATACTTAAGACAAACCCAACAGCGGCTAAGGTGATTAGGGTATAGGTAGTCGATAATGACTGTTCGCCAAGTTCGGCGTTGATATTCCACATATAGTCTTTTGCCGAATCTATTAACCCTTCCTGGATGGCGTCAACTTTCTTCGTGCTATCCGAACTTTCGGAAGCAAGGCGCATAACTTCTGCTCCGTTATCGATACGGGCATTTTTTAGTACCTCGACGATATAGTAATTGTAATAATAAAGCGCTTCGGTTTCGAGAGTACTTATTTCTGCCGAAAGTTCTGCTTCGCGGGCTGCGTCAATGCGAGGATCTGACTTGATATTCGCCCGGTAATCCGTAATCAGGGCTTCCAGCTTGGCTTGTGATTTTTCGGCTTCCGCCGCCAGTTTGTTTACACTTGCGACCGGATCGACCGGGTCGCTCATAAATAAGCCGCCGCGGTTGAGTATCCGCCTTGCGTCCATGAATTAAATGGCAAAGTCATTTAATATTTCCATACGTTCCATCGGATATTCCAATGCATATGTGTATTCGGCGTCGACACTAAGAATATTAAATGCTCCGAATGCGGCTAGAACCAGCATAAATGCTAAGACGATGGAAAATCCTCCGAAAAGTTTTCCTCTGAGCTTGATATTCCTTATAAAATTCATATTGAACCCTCCTTTTAAAAGTTCGATTTAAGAAATTTTGAGTCTGCTTTGATTATATCTCCTGAAACGTAAATAAACAATTTAAGGACAAAAAATCTGTCTAAAACCACCAATCATGAGCAACATGACTGAATATATATATGGTAAAAATATACAAAAACAAACCATTGAAATAACCATAATAATAATCGAATTTCATTTACTTTTTCGCGATAATTTAGTATATTATAAGTGGGGGTCGGTATGAAAAGTTATTCTAAATCAGTTTAGGGCACTGAGCGGCTTTTCATACAGCGATAGTTAAGATAGGGCAAAAGAGGGAAAGATGGAGGTTATTTATGAAAGTAAAAAAAATCAGTATCAAATCAAGGATTCTGCTATTTGCTTTGCTTATTGGCGTAATAATGCCGATTATAATCGGTATATCGTTCTACTACATCACCGGTAACTACATTAAGGAAGATACAAAGGACAAAGCAATCGCC
The DNA here is from genome assembly GCA_009787745.1 of Lachnospiraceae bacterium. GTDB lineage: Bacteria > Bacillota > Clostridia > Lachnospirales > Lachnospiraceae > UBA935. The sequence goes on along the minus strand of WQST01000011.1, from coordinate 8,908 downwards.
TTTGCCCAAATCGCCGCGTCGTCGATTGACGCCGAAGCTCATAGTGCGCTGGAGGCGGGCGATGAAGATACGGAAGAATACAACAAAATATGGGGAAAACTTTTAGAGTTATGCAGTAATTCAGGTGCGATGTCAATTTATACGCTCGAATATGTCTCGGCGACGGAAACGCGGTTCGTCGTCGACGCGGTCCCTGATGACGAACACGCTTCTATTGGTGAAGAATATGAAATGTATCCCGCGATGAAAATTGCCTTCACCGGAGTGTCCGTCGCCGAGGAGGATATTACCGAAGACGAGTGGGGAAAGTACTATTCGGCATATGCCCCTATCTTTGACGGAAACCGCGTCGCCGGAATTGTCGGCGTCGATTATGCCGCTGACAAATTGGATGAACAACTCAGGATTATCAGCAGTTCTTTATTCATAATTATTACGGTATGCCTTTTAATTTCGGTCATCTGCTCAACTTTTATCGCGGGAAGAATAAGCAAAAGTATTAAACTCGTCAGCGATAATATGTATGATGTCGCTAATTCGGAAGGCGATCTGACGAAAAAGATTGTCATCAATTCAGGTGATGAGATGGAAGTTCTCGCAGGGAATGTCAATAGTTTACTGGCGACCATCCGCGATATTGTCAATAATATCAAGAACATCTCAGAGACCATCAACACGACATCCGATGATATCAGCTTCAATATGAATACTTTGTACCGCGATTTCACCGATTTTGAAAACGCCAGCGACAATATTGAACACCAAGTCCGCCTGCAAGCGGAAAATATCAATAACAGTACCGAACTTATTATCGGAATTTCCAACGATGTTAATGAACTTAAGCGTGATACGGACAGTATTACGGACATTTCCAAGCATACGATCGAGTTGCTTGAAAACGGGAATAAAAGCATCAATATTATGGCGGGTATTATGGCGGATTCGCAGACGTCGATTGAAACGGTATCGGTTCAAAGTACCGACTTAGGTGTCATTACGAATGATATTGTATCAATTGTTACAACAATTGAAGAAATTTCTTCGCAAACGAATTTGCTGGCGCTTAACGCGTCAATCGAAGCATCACGCGCGGGTGAAGCGGGGCGCGGGTTTTCGGTAGTCGCCAATGAAATTAGAAAATTAGCCAATGATACGGCGGCGGCAACGGGCCGGATTAGCGAGCAGTTAGAACAGGTCAACCAAAAAACGCAAATGACGATCAATGCCGTATCGGATGTTTCGGGAAAGATGCACGCACAGCAATTACAGTTTTCTGAAATTAAAGATATCTTTTTGAAATCAATGGATTATTTGTTAGGAATCGCCGAAGATATTAAGCACGTCGTGGTCGCTTCTTTATCCTTACAAAATGAGCAAAACGTCCTCAATTCACAAATTGTCGAACTTAAGAGTTCGGCGGCCGAGATTGTTGCGGCATCGGATACGATGAAAGAAGCGAAATCGCATCAATCCGTAGCCCTAAAAACGATTACCGCCGCGATGAAAGGGCTGAAAGACCAAAGCGGTATTATGAATGATGCGGTGCATCGGTTTAAATCGTAGAAAAAGCTTGACTTTTCTGCAATTTTGATTAAAATTATTAATTAGAATTATACTACTAAACTAACAAAGGAGAGATTTACATGGCTACGAAACAAGGCAACTTATCCATTAACAGTGAGAATATATTCCCGATCATTAAGAAGTGGTTATATTCTGACCATGACATTTTTTACCGGGAACTCATTTCTAATGGTTGTGATGCCATCACGAAACTTAAAAAACTCGAAATGATGGGTGAATGTGAATTACCCGCTGATTTTAAACCGCGGATTGCGGTCGAAGTCAATCCCGAAAAGAAAACGATTACATTTTCTGACAATGGGCTTGGTATGACCGCCGCAGAAGTTGAAGAGTATATCAACCAGATCGCATTTTCAGGCGCGACAGATTTCATTTCCAAATACAAGGACAAAACGAATGAAGATCAAATCATCGGTCATTTCGGCTTAGGATTTTATTCGTCATTTATGGTCGCCGATAATGTCCATATCGAGACATTATCATATCAAAAGGATGCTGTCCCTGTTCACTGGGAATGTGACGGCGGAACGGAATACTCGTTAGAAGACGGCAGCCGTACCGAAGTTGGGACGACGATTACGATTTTCTTAAATGAAGAATGCGTTGAGTTTTGCAATGAATACCGCGCCCGCGAAGTGATTAAAAAGTACTGCTCTTTCATGCCGACAGAAATTTATCTGACGAAAGCCGATTCATCCGATACGCAGACGATTGAAGAATCGGAAAAGCTTGATTCCGATATTGTTATCGAAGAAATTAAAGCGGAAAACGAAGAGGACAAGCCGAAACTTAAGATTAAAAAGCGCCCCGAGTTATTAAATGAAACGAACCCTCTGTGGATGCGCCATCCTAATGAATGCGAAAAGGAAGATTATTTGAGCTTCTACCGCACCGTTTTTAAAGATTACAAAGAGCCGCTGTTCTGGATTCATCTTAACATGGATTATCCCTTTAATTTGAAAGGCATTTTATTTTTCCCGAAAATTAATACCGAGTATGAATCGATTGAAGGGGTCATTAAACTTTACAATAATCAGGTTTTTATCGCCGATAATATTAAAGAAGTTATCCCTGAATTTTTGCTCTTGTTAAAAGGTGTAATCGATTGCCCTGACCTTCCGCTTAACGTATCGCGTTCCGCGTTACAAAATGACGGTTTCGTCAAAAAGATTGCCGACTATATTTCCAAGAAAGTCGCCGATAAGCTTTCAGGAATGTGTAAAACCGAAAAAGAAGAATATGAGAAATACTGGGATGATATCAGCCCCTTCATTAAGTTCGGTTGCCTTCGCGATGATAAATTCTGCGAAAAAATGACCGATTACATTCTGTTCAAGAATCTTGACGGGAAATATATGACCTTGCCTGAGTGCCTTGAAGTAGCGAAGATTGACCCTGATGAAAAACCCGCCGATGAAACTAATGAAAACGAAGCAAGCGAGTCAGGTGAAAGCGATAATGTCGTTGAAGCGGAAATCGTTGATGAAGACGGAAATGTTATTGACGGTGAAGACGGCGACGAAGACGAAGAAGGCGCCGACGAAAAAGATAATAAATATATCTACTATGTAACCGATGAACTTCAGCAAAGCCAATACATCAAGCTTTTCCAATCGGAGAAAAAAGACGCGGTTATCCTGACTCATCATATCGATCAGCCTTTCGTCACCCAGCTTGAAGCGAAGAATGAGAAAGTTAAGTTTATGCGTATCGACGGCGACTTAACCGATAGCTTCAAAGCCAAGACATCGAAGAAAGCCGAAAAGGAATTAGCCGACCAAACCGAAGCAATCGAAAAAATCATGAAAAAGGTTCTCAAAAAGGACAAGATTACGATTAAGGTTGAAAAGCTTAAGAATAAAAAGATTTCCGCGATGATTACATTATCGGAAGAGTCAAGGCGGATGCAGGAAATGATGAAGATGTATTCTATGCCCGGAATGGGGATGGATGCGGGGATGTTCGGAAAAGAGGGCGAAACCCTGATTTTAAACGCCAACCATCCTTTGGTTAAGCATGTGCTGGAGAACAAAAATGACGGCAATGTCAGTTTGATTTGTGAGCAGTTATATGACTTGGCGTTACTTCAACACAGCCCGCTTGACGCCGATGCCATGAGCAGATTCGTAACCCGTTCCAATGATATTATGATGTTATTAGCGAAATAACAATGTTTCCCTGTCATTCTGAGCCGTAGGCGAAGAATCTTCGCTTACGCTCAGGACGACAGAAAGCAGTAATGTACATATACCCTGAACTCAGGAATGCCAATGAAGAACATCATCACTAACATCCTGGAAGGAGATTTTCGCAGCGACGGCCTAAGCCTGGATTTTTCCTGTGACGGAATTGACCTTGAGCTATACGCGGGTCAGGACTATGAAGGCTCTTTCCGCATTTACGGCCATAACACAGAAGGATATGTCTATACTGACAATCTTAACATGGAACTTTATAATCATGAGTTTGTCGGCACAGAATCAGAGATAGCCTTCTGTTTTCATACGAATAAAAGTCTTCCCGATGATTTGCATGACGGCGAGTTTATCATCGTCTCCAATTGTGGGGAATATATTATCCCATATCATATCACGATTATCCCAAGAAAACTAAAATCAAGCTTGGGTATTATCAAAAACCTCTTTCACTTCGCTAATTTAGCCAAAACTAATTGGAGCGAAGCATTAACCCTTTTTTATAAATCGGCATTCACGGATTTACTGAGCGGCTCGGACCGGCAATATTTATCACTCTATCGCGGTCTGTCAGCCAATCTGAAAAGCGAACAATGCTTAGAAGAATTTCTCCGCGCTATCAAAAAAAAACAACTGATTACCTATCAGGCAAGCGAAGCCGAGATAAAAATTACCGCCTCTGACGAACCGCAGGAATACCTTATTTCGGTTACCAGAAACGGCTGGGGATTTTCAAACCTCTACGTCAAGATGGAAGGTGAATTTTTAGTTTGCGATAAAGAAGTAATCCGCGAAGAAGATTACCTTGCGAGTGTATATAGACTGCCGTATTATATCAATGCCAAGAATCTTCATTACGGCAATAATTTCGGGCGGATTCAGCTTTATAACGCCGATACCAATATTAACATCCCCATAACCGTGACGAGAGCCGACCTAAGCCAAAAACGAAATAAACGTAATTATAATGACTATAAGAAAAACATTCACGCCCTGATGAACCACTATATCGCTTTCCGGACGAAGCAAATAAATCAGTCCGTATGGCGGAAAGAAACCGCGGAAGTGATTGACCGCATGATAACCGCGGATGACAAAGACCTTTTGCCGAAGCTTTTCCGCATCCAGCTTTTGATTACCGAAAACCGTTTGAATGAAGCGGGAAGGATGCTTAACCGCGCCGATACCCTGCTTCAAGGCAAAGAACAAGATAACCCTGAACTGTGGTGTTACTTCATCTACCTAAGTACATTGGAAAACCGCGACCCGACATTCGTCGGAACGATCGCGGGTGAGGTCGAGTACTACTACCGCAGGATGAGGGGGAACTGGCGAATCGGCTGGCTTTTATGCTATCTGAAAGAAGAGTATGTTGCTAATCCGGTCAAAAAATGGGCGTTTCTTAGAGAATTGGTTAATTACGGCAATCACAGCCCGGTCATTTTCGTTGAAGCATGGCAAATACTTAACCAAAACCCCGATTTTTTGACGCGTTTGGATAATTTCGAGAACCATCTGCTTTTATTCTCCGCCAAGCGGAAGATAATCACGAAAAAGATGATTCCGCAAATCGTTTATTTGATTGGCAGAAGCAAGGTTTTTTCGTTGTTTTCGTATCAGATATTAGTTGCTTGCTATGAGACGGCGCCATCTGATGAAGTGCTGAAGGTGATTTGTGAGCTGCTTATTAAAGGCGAAAAGACCGGCATCGAATATCATGTTTGGTATCATAACGCGATCGAACGTGACCTTAAAGTAACGCGCCTTTATGAATATTTTATTTTTTCATTAGATCAGGAAAAAGAAGATATAATTCCCAAACAGGTGTTATTATATTTTTCCTACCATAATGAAATCGATTACCGCTATCAGACATACATATATGCCTATATCCACAAAAACCGCGAGAATTACCCCGACTTATCCGAAAATTTCCAAGGCAAAATCGAGCAGTTTATCGTTAATCAATTTAAGCGGTCAAGAACAGGAAAATGGCTTTGTTACCTTTACAAAAACTATATCAAGCAAGAGATGATTAATGCTGATAATGCCGCAGGGTTAGCGGATATTCTTTTTACCGTAAAAATCACCATTCACAAAGAAAACATCAAGGGTATTTTAATTCTGTACGATAAAAGCTATTCGGAAATTACTTATCGGGTCAGCGGAAAAGTGAGCCATATTCTTATTTATGGTGAAGACTACCGGCTTTTCTTAATTGATGCGGATGGAAACCGCTATACCGACCCGAATTATTATCACTTAGAGCAGTGGCTTAATCCTGACAAAATCGGCAGGATGATTGCCCCGCTGGTGACTGACCGAATCGGTTTCGATATTTGGTTATGCGGTCAGGGCAGTGACGTCGCGGCGGTGACTAAAAGCAATGTAAAATCCTATCAGCGCGTTCATACAATCGGGCGCTTAAGGTCGCCGTATCGGGAGAAGATTTGTTTGAACCTGATTCGCTATTATTTCGATCATGACGAAACCGATTTACTTGATGAACTTCTTAATGAAGTAAAAATAAGGGACATTGACAGGCATTATCACGAGGAAATCTTGAAGATAATGCTGGCGCGGCTTTTTTATGATAAAGCATATGTCTGGCTGTGCGGAATGTCGTCGCCGATTCTTGATACGAAGCTGATTTTCCGTGTGCTTCGCTATCTGATTACCGAGGATGTCCATCTCCATGACCGAACGGTCCTGAGTTTAGCATACCGTTCATTCAAAGCGGCTAAATATGAAGAAAAAACGCTGATACTGTTGCTTCGCTATTATCAGAGTGACACGCATAGATTACGTGATATTTGGCGAGCCGCGAGAAACTATGGGATTGATACATATAAGTTATCCGAAAGACTGTTGCTTCAAATCCTTTATACAGGTGCATTTATCGGTGAACAAACGGAGATTTTCTTAGACTATATCGCAGGGGGCGGAAAAAGTGATATTATCAAAGCCTTTTTGAGCCAATATGCGTATGATTATTTCGTTAAGGAAAAAATCGCCGATGCGGCGGTTATTACCCAAATAAGAAGATTTATCGAGCGCAGTGAACCGCTCAGTCTTATCCTAAAACTGGCATATATCAAATTTTATGCGGAAAATAAAGAAGGAATCGATGAAAGCACCGGCCGTCATTTACATCATCTCCTTTACGATTTGCTGGAACAAAATATCGTCTTTTATTTCTATAAAGAATTTGTCGGTATTTTACCTTTAATGAATCAGTTCATCGATAAGGTAATTATCGAGTATCGCGCCGAGCCCGGTTCTCAGGCGGCGATATATTATTTAAAGGATTTGGAACAGGAACTGTCAGAAGAAGGGGAAGGAATCGCGGGAGATTATGTTTGCGATACCCTGATGGCGGAAAATCCGCAGGATAAGCCTGATTATATCAGGGAGCCGATGACGGAAATGTACAACGGTATTTTCGTAAAACAGTTTTTGCTGTTCTATGGTGAGATTTTGAGTTACTATATCGGCGAAAATTTAGATGGTTTTGAGTACTATACGGAAAGCGGGCGCTTATATGCTACGGATACTTCCGTTGTTTTGCCGAATTGCCGTTTTAACCAACTTAACGATATTGAGATTGCCCGCTCGGTCAAGGATTTTGAAACGGTTAATACATTGTTAAGTGAGTACCGAAAAATAGATTTCCTGACGGCGGAATTATTTAATATTAGGGGTAGCGAATGAAAAGGAACGGCGATATTATAATCGGATATGAACTAAATGATTCATATGCGCAAATAAGCTATATGTCGGTCGGCGATGCGGAACCCGAAACGGCTACTGCCGTGCTGGGCTCCGAGATGTTCAATATCCCGGTGGCACTATATAAAAAACCGAACAGTAATTCGTGGCTCTACGGAAAAGAAGCGCTTAAATCCGCCGAAGAATTTTCCGCCGATGACGGCGCTGATTTACCGATTATTACCCGCTTACTTGATTTGGCGGTGACGGGTACACAGTTAAATATTAATGATGAACCGATTGACCCGATCGCTTTACTGGCTTTGTTCATCAAAAGAAGTTTATCCGTGTTGACCATACAAGTCAATATGAACAATATCGCCGCTTTTATGTTTACGGTGCCCGCCCTGACCCCCCGGATAGTTGCGGTTATGGATCAAGTGGCGGAAACTCTTGATTTTAAACCGATGTGTATTTATCTGCAAAGTTATCGCGAGAGTATTTACCAGTATGTGATACATCAGGCGGAAGAGCTTTATAAGCATCAGGTTTTGCTTTTTGACTACACGAGTCATATGAAAATGTATCGTTTGGAAGCGAATAGAAGAACGACTCCGATAGTCGTTTTCATTAATAACGAAAATTATCCGTCCCTATATTACCGTACCGAGCCGACGGATAAGATGAAACAAGAATGGGATGAGCAGTTTCTGACCATTGCCGAAAAAGCGATTGGGACGAATGTAATATCGAGTGTATTTTTGATTGGCGAGGGTTTTAAAGAAGAATGGGCATATAAATCACTTAGCCATCTGTGCCGTAACAGGCGGGTATTTCGGGGGAATAATCTTTACAGCAAAGGCGCCTGTTATGGTGCCTTGGAAAAATATCAGCCGTCGCAAATCAGTGAAACGATGATTTTTTTGGGCGATGATAAGCTTAAGGCTAATATTGGGATTAGGTTACTGAGGAACGGTCAGGAATCATATTATGCCATTGTTGACGCAGGTGTCAATTGGCATGAATGTGAAAAGAATTTTGATGTCATTCTTGATGAGCGTAATGAACTTATTTTAATCGTAACGTCACTGACGGGCGGAATTGTATCGGAGCGGATTATCGCTTTAGAGGGTTTGCCCGACAGACCGCCGCGGACTACGCGGATAAACATTGATATCCGCTTTACATCAGCAGAAATAGCCCTTTTGACAGCGACGGATTTAGGTTTCGGCGATATTTTTCCCGCCGGCGGGCTTAGATGGGTGCGAGAGATAAGTATGAAAAGTTATTCTAAATCGGCGGAAGACGCCGATTAAGAATAGCTAGTCGCGCTTTGCGCGACTTTTCATACGGCGAATTTGTGCGGAGCACAAATTCGCAGGTATTGGCAGGCAGGGTAGGGAGAGTAGAGTAGGGAGGAG
>WQST01000010.1 GCA_009787745.1 Lachnospiraceae bacterium | reverse complement strand
TAATCAATACCCTTAAGCTTAAACAAACTCGCGTGGCTCATTACATCAATCGGCGATTCCATACAGTAAAGCCGATTTGATACCCCCTCCATAGAAAAAGGATAACCCTTATCGGAGTTATCCTGATCACCTTTGTATGGCCTATCCGGTGAAGTTCCGCGCTTTGAGCAGTAGCGGGGGGATTTGTTTTCGTCGTAACCGACAAAAACGCAGTTTCCACGTTCCGCTTGCTGAAAGATTTTGTTTTCTTTCATCAGTTTTGATACAATTCCTGAATCAACTCCTCTAAAAGAGCAAAGATACCAAAATAAGCGTTTAGCATTCGGAGCTTTATCCGGTAGTATAAGCTCACCTTTTTCTTTTTTCACCGATTCAGGGTGAGGGATATATTCACCAACACTTGGGTACTCGCCGATTAAGCGTTCGATTGCTTTTAAGAAACCTAAGTTCTCATACTCCATGACAAAATCAATCGGGCCGCCTTTTTTACCGGTAGAATGATGAAAAAACTGATTACTGTCCTTAAAAAGATAAAGCCCTCCGCTTTTTTTAACGTGAAGGCTCTTTCTATCGCTGTTTTCAAGGTGGTAACCGTTCATGGCGGCATAATCAATCAGATTTATGCTGTTCGCCTTGTCGATTTGCTCCTTTGTAAATGGTAAGGGCATCGAAAACTCCTTTCCTTAGATTTCGTTTATCTACCTTCGTGGCTCACCCGGTTCAACCCTTTTGGCATTTTTACTAATGCCTACACAAATGGCTGCAATTATAATAAGTTCAATTAATATAACACCAACAAGAATTATCATCTATTTCTCCTCAGATTTCCATTCCGTCCTCAGATTCAAGTGCTTTATCTAAACACTCATCATAAACGGTATTTTCTTGTTCCTTAACAATGTTAAAGCTATCAACACCAGGGACTAACGCAAGACTACTCCCGTTTTCCCACGCACAATGTATCTGGCAAGCATCATCTACAGAAGTAACAATACCTCTTAACCCTGTAGGCATATCCCGATACGGGTCATCCATTCTGATAAGCTCAATCATTGTGTCTTTAGGATATTTATTTTGGTAAAATTTTACCATTTCATTATTGTAATTCATAAACTAAACCTCCATTTCATCATCAATTTCTTCCTCCATCTCCATTTCGTCCTCTTTGTCCTCACCATTACCAGAGCCGCCAAGAAACTCATCTTGCTGTTTGGATAATTCCTTAAATTCTAGTTCGGTATTTATTTCACTTTGCCTTGTTAATGATTCGGATAGCTTTTCCTCATATTCAAAGGGTATTTTGACCGCTCCCCTTGCTACTTCTAGTTGTTTTTGGGTTTCATTTAGCTTGTTTTCAGCTTCTGATAAAAAAGATGGTACACGTTCAGCAAGATTTTCAATCCTTGTGATAGCACCTAAAGCAGAATCACCGGCGGGGGTCGTATACCTCATATCCCCGATTAAGCGTAGGTCTATTTCTACAAGGCTTTTCCGCTCGGCATATAAATCAAGACCGCGGTATTTACCGACAATAGATTGCCCCTCACCGACTTCACACTTTGCTCTGATAACTGTTAATAACGCTTCACCGGCGGCGGGGCGTTCATTATAGCGCTTTCCGTCCACCTCAATAGAAAAATCGCCGCCTTTATGATTTGAAAGAACGGCGATATCGCGTTTACAGTTTTCTATTTGTTCTTTGGTTTTTTGAATGGTTTCGGGGTAAAACTTACTTATGTTTCGCTCAAGTACAATCCGCTCGTTAGTCCAGTTACCTTTTAAAAGCTTAAGTCGCGCCACTTCATTATCAACCGTCATCTTTTCCGCAAGTAAGGGATTAGATGTTGCGATAGCTTTGATTTCGGCGGCGGATAAGACCGTTTCATCAGTATCTTCGCATGAACGTGATACGCTTTTACTCGTCATTATCTGCGTGATATAGCGTAGTTTCTGCTCTTGAATCTGCCAGAGAAAAGCGTCAAATGTATCTTTTGTGACGTAACGGAAGATTTTAATAACATCATTTTCATTACCAAATCGAAGCCCTCTGCCGTCACGCTGAATAATATCACTTGGGCGCCAGGGTACGTCAAGGTGGTGCAGAGCATAAAGCTTTGACTGAATATTTGTGCCTGTACCGAGTTTACCGGTAGAGCCTAAAAGGATGCGGATTTCGCCGTTACGGGTCTTTTCAAACATTGCTTCCCGCTGTGCATCGTTTTTAGCATCATGCACGAAAGCGATTTCTTCTTCCGGTACACCTAATTTAATAAGCTGTTCCTTTACCTCATCATAAACATTAAACTGACCGGGTTTTGGTGTTCCACTGTCGCAAAAGAGAACCTGAGTAAGCCGAACATCTGTCGTTTCTTTCCATATGTCATGGATGTTTCGGATACAAGTATTAAGCTTACTGTCATAATCATTCGGGGCATCGGAATAGACAAGGCGGGGGTCGATTGCCATAAGTTTTGCTTCGTTGGTGAGTTTTAAAAAGTTATCTTCTTCGGGGTCAACTTCTCGTTTTCTAATCTTCTCAGCCCTATCAACAAAACTAAGCATGACTTTAGTCTGAAAGTCTGAGCGCTCAGTAACGATAACTTTTGCTTTACCGCCTTCGATTTCCGGTAGCGGTAGATTTAGCATATCACCGGTTTTAATATCAGCAATAATCCGAAACATCTTCATAAGTTCCGGTAGGTTATGAAACTTACTAAAGCGGTTTTTAATCCGGTAACCGCTACCTTCTGGGTTGATTTCAAGGCTAGAGATAGTATCGCCAAAAGTCGCTGCCCACTTGTCAAAGAAGCTAAGCCCGGCTTTTTTAAGCACATCAGGTTGTAAAAACCTCTGCATAACGTACATTTCCGACATAGAATTACTTATCGGGGTACCGGTTGCAAATGTTATCCCCCTGCCTTTATTTACTTCCTGTAGATACTGGCACTTCATCAGCATATCAGAAGCGCGCTGGCTTTTAGACTGCCCGATACCGGCGACATTTCGCATTTTCGTGTATGTGTAGCAATTCTTATAAACATGGGCCTCATCAACGAACATATAGTCTACCCCAAGCTGTTCAAAGTTAAGTAAATCGTCTTTTCGCTCATCTTTTATAAGTCGCTCAAGCCGGTCTTTTAAGTTATTCTGGAAGATAACGATTTGTTTAACTGCCCAGTTCTCACCGTTTTCTACTTTCATCTGTTCAATTATGCGGGTCAGGTTAGATATTTCTTCAGTAAGCATACGCTCCTGACGTTCTTTGGAAACCGGTATCTTTTCAAACTGGCTGTGCCCGATTATAATCGCATCGTGTTCACCCATTGCTATCTTTGAGATAAATCTATGGCGATTTTTCTTCTCAAAATCAGCTTTGGTGGTCGCAAGGACATTAGCGGAGGGGAAGAAACGCATAAATTCATTTGCCCATTGTTCAATTAAATGGTTAGGAACAACGTATATCGGCTTTTTAACGACACCCATATTCTTCATATACATCCCCGCCGCTATCATCGCGGCCGTCTTCCCAGCTCCCACCTCGTGCGCCATTAGGCAAGTTCCGTGATAAACTATCCGGGCGATAACGTCTTTTTGGTGCTTCCTAAGTTCTCGCTCCTCGCTCATACCATCGAAGCGAAGATGAGAACCATCGTACTCACGGGGCCTAATGCGGTTGAAGCGTTTATTATAAAGATTTAGCACCGTATCTGCTCTATCTTTATCGGCAAACAGCCATGAACCAAAAGCTTCTTTCATTTGCTGTTGTTTGGAACGGGCAATCATCGTTTCATTGGCATTAATCACATACTTAGTTTTTTCATCGCCGTTTTTATCGTAATAATCTACCCGGTCACGGATTGTTACCGACTGCATATTTAGGCTATCTTCGTAAATCTCGTAGGCGTTAGCACGGTCAGAACCATATGTGCTATAAGCTTTTACCGATTCGTGGCTTGCCATTTTATTGGAAATACGCCATGCATCGGTAAATTCAAGGTAATCAAGCTCAATTCTACCAGACGAGCCGTACTTATTTGGTTTTAGATATTCTGGCGTTTCAAAGGTTTCGTACATGAACTGGCGGTAGTATTCGATTGGAATCCACGGGCTACCAATACGAAAGTCAATATCGGAGGGAAGGAGTTTAACCGGTTGAACATCTTGCAAGGCTGTTACATTACGACTAAACATCTCATTATCAATCGCTTTTAATTTAGCATAATCAAGCTTTGCAACTACATCACCCGATAAGTATTCCTCGGCACTTTCCCACCCCTCATGCGGGTTTCCGTAGTAATTGTTAGGATTTAGATAAATCCGCTCGCCAAGTGAAGCGATAACCTCATCCTCTGATTTATCACAAAGCGCCGCCATGTACGGAATGTCAACCTTTAGTCTCATATTGAGTGAGATTTCAAGGGCTTCCTTTGCATTATCGGCATGAGTCGGTTGATGATAGGATTTAATCGTTGCCCGCGTAAATATCGGGGATTTGCTATAAGTTACGTTATCTTTGTTTAAATCCTCAATTGAGCGAAGTAGCGGGTATTGGTCATCATTATTAAATATAGCGCTGTTTGCTTTATCATTGATAAAACCATATTTTTTGGTAAAAGCATCATATACCTCATTAAGCTTAACCTGCGCTTCTTTAAGTTCGCTTTCCTGATAACCACTTTCCTGTGACTGGATACCGACAACTAATAATAGAGCAGAGCGAATATTACATAACCCTTTGATACGCTCGGCTTTCGCACCCTTTAATTCCTGTTTGGTTAAAAAACCACCCTCACAGTAATATATCTCGTTATCCTTTAAAACATAAGTAAAATTCTTTGTGCCCGCATCGGCTTTTAAATCATGTTCATCAGATGATTCACCGTTTTTTACTTGTAGTGTTACTATATCAGCATCAGGCTCTGCGGAAAACTGTGCCGATAATTTACCTATAGCATTATTTAACTCTGCATATAAATCCTGACCTTCGGGAGCGATACAGGCTGTGCCGTCTTGCCTTCCGTACATACGGTGGTCGCGTTTAATCTCGCCAAGTATCATTTCGGGGTTATTTAAAAAGTATTGATTAATCCTAAGATACTCAGAGGGGATACGACCGGTATCTACCCAATCGGGAAGCTCCATGTCAAGGTTATCCCTCATACGGTCAAGCTTTTTAAAGAACAGAATATCGGCGGTGACTTCTGTACCCGACAACGCTTTAAAAGCGATGTTTGGAAGCCTTATCGCTCCGATTAGGTCAGCACGGTGCGCAAAATACTCACGCGCGGAGATATCGGTTTTATCCATCGTTCCTTTTGAAGTAATAATAGCGGCAATTCCGCCAGGTTTAAGGATATCTAACGATTTGGCGATAAAGTAGTCATGGATTAAGAAGTTTTCTTCCTCATAGCGGTTATCATAGACTTTGATGTTGTTGAAGGGGATATTTCCGATAATGACATCAATGCTGTTATCATCAAACTTAGTAGTTTCAAACCCTTGGATTTTGATATCAGCATTTGGATATAGCTTTCTTGCGATTCTGCCGGTAATACTGTCAAGTTCGATACCGGATAGCTTAGTATCTAAAAGGGCTTCCGGTAGTACCGAAAAGAAAACCCCTGTGCCGACACTTGGTTCAACAATCTTTCGATTTTTACCACCTTCAAAGCCAAAAGCTAAGAGCGCCTTATACATATATTCCGCGATTTTAGGTTCGGTATAAAATGCTGTAATAGTTGAGTTCATCGCAGCGCGGTACTCATCATCGTCAAGGATTATCTTAAGTTCCTGATATTCGTTTTCCCAACCGGCGGCTGTGTTAGAAAATGCGTTTGATAATCCACCCCATCCGACATAGTTAGCAAGAACCTTTTGCTCGGCGGAGGTCGCAAAATGCCGCTCATTTTCTAAGTGTTTAAGTAACCGGATGGCTTCGATATTGTTTCTGAACTTGGTTTTAGCGCCGCCGGTAAAAAGGTTATCTTCCTCAAAGTAGCGGTAATTCACTATTTCCTGTGCGGGAGGGGACGGCGGTAGCATTTTTAGCGATTGATTGGTAGCGGCAATAGCATCGTCAACCATACCGCCTGAACCATCAGCTTCATATGCTTTGCCGGAATTATTGTGTTCATCGGTGATATCGGGTACGGTTACTTTTTCAAGCTCATCATCAAGACGGATAAAGGTTTTTACCGGAAACAAATCGGGGAGTCGCCTCACCAGTTCATCTTGCTCATCCTGTAAGGTATTCCACAATTCGTTTATATCATCAGGAATAGCGGCAGAACCTTCATTATATGCGGTATTATAATGTTCAAGCTGTTTCTCGATTTTTGAAAGTCTGACCATTACCTCCGTATGTTCTTCATTTTCCACTTCATAGGTAACTGCGTCATGGAAAGCCTGGCCGTCCTTTGTCAGTAAAGTCCACTTGATTTCGGTATCGGGATACTCCCCAGCAAGATACTTAACCATCGCCGTTGCTATCCCTTGCCGGCGGAAATTTTCTCCTACTTCAATATTCTCTATCCGCGGTGAATCTTGAAAGACGCTGTAAAAGAGAATGCCAACAATATCATCACCGTAAAAAGCTTGTATCTGCATATCTTTTTGACCGTGATGAGCATTTAGAAGTTCGCTATATAAGCGAATGGGTTCTTTGGCATTGTCAATGGGAACATTGCTGGGCGATTCTCTTTCATCGAAAACGCTTGTAGCAATGGGATTCTCCGATTCACTTAAAACATCTGCTTTGTCATTTAAGTGTGATTCTATTTCTTGCGCAGAAATAACAGGATTACCCTGAGAATCAAAAACGATTTCGATATCCTCATCGGCCTCATGCAAAATAGCTTTAACCGGTGTGAATCCCTGTTCGCCGATATTTTCTAGCCAAGTGGTGAGGAATGAATTAAGTTCACGCTGTAGCTTTAGATTAGGGGTATCACCGGCATTTACATCTTTATATGAGCCAATACTGCTAAGTTCATAGGACTTAGAATTAACGGTTTGTTCATCTAAATTAATCTCAATTACCATGTCGGGGTCACGCATGAGATCGCCGTTTTGGACGAATGTGTGCATTATGCTGATGAGTAAGTAATTTCGATTACCGTCAAGTCTTTCAACCGATAATGGTTCACAGCCTTCTGATTCCAAATGGAGATATCTGTATGTACCATCAATGATTTTAGGAAATAATCCGGCGAACAGCTGATAATTTTGATATACTACACCTTGCTTTGCTTTAACTTTAGGCGGTGGGGTAGGTATATCAGTATTTAACCCTATATCAAAAAGGGTTAGCTGTTCTTCCTTACTTCCGCCACTTTTGCTGTATGATTCCGGTTCACCTAGAATAGCATAATCATCAAGTGTAACATCATCAGAGCTTGCATTTTCAGCTATAGGGGTATACTCCTTGACCGATTCATCATCAGCGATAACAATGCTATAATTGCGATTTGTAAGCTCTTTAACGACCGTATCAATGATATGAGCGGCAACACCTAAAAGTGGTACACGTTTTTCTAACCCTTTATCACGGCTTGTAAGCTGAAATCCCATTTCATCAGCAACTTTTTGTGCATCAGCTCCCATGACTTCATAAAAATCACCTAGTCTTTTAAAAATAACACTGTTCGGGTAGTCACGTAATAGGTCGTTATATTGCTGAAAATAAAGGGAACTTACTCTTTCTTTGAGTTCTTTAGATTCATCTGAATTTTTAATACCCTGTGATTCATCTGAATTTTCAGGCTTATATGATTCATCTGTTAAAACAAATTCATCCGACTCATTAGATAAGGCGGCTTCCTCATCCGGCAGATATTCGCCATTATTAACAAGTTCTGTTATGCGCTTGGCGACATTATTCCAGTTAAGTTTAATTAATCGTTCGCCGTTTTCGCTATTATTATCGCGGATTCTAAATTCAATACCGCTAGAACGATAATCAACAGATAAAATATCGTTTTCATAACCGCTGTGGCCACCCCATCCGTATTCATCTTTTAGAAATTTAGCAAACCCCGATCCAGTAGGGTTAAATTTAATGAAATTGTAAATACGGCTTTTCCCACCCTGAGTCATACTGCCCCTCAATAAGTCCGCCTTAATTATTTGCTCATTATCTATGGGCATAGAAAAAGAGCCGTTTGTAAGCGGCTCAATTTCTGGTTGTTTTTCTATTTCGGATTCGATTACCTGGGTATCAGCACCATCTCTTTTATCACTAATTCCTCCGCTATATCCCGGTGGCTGTTTAGATGCCTCGTCCGTTCCATAATGTCGTCGGTGTTCGGAAGCGAGTCGTTTAGTAGCATCTGATCGCAGAGCATCGTCACTTTCTCCGTTGCTTCTTTGTCCACCCGGCTCATCAGGCTCATAAGCTCGCCTTGCATCTTCAAAAGTGAAAACCTTTGCGGGTCGGTTTCGTAAAGATGATTCATCGCCATTCGGCCGTACTTTCCGAGGGTCTCTTCCTGTTCGTCCTCTGTCCCCAGGCTCGCTATTAATGCTTGTAGTTCCTTGTTTTCCAATAATTCTTTGCTCATTTTCGTCACTCCTTTCGCTTTCGATTAGCTTCACATTTCGTGCGATTTCTAATAAAATACCTTTAGATATTTCGGTTACGGTATAACCAAGCCTTGATATGAGCGCTATCGTGTCAAAATGCGATATAGTTGGCATATTTACTTCAACACTTAATCCGCATCGGCTTGCGATATAATAGGCACAGCTATTTTTGATAGTTTCAAATAATTCGGCAATCAACCCACCCTGTGGAATAGTTCCTAAGAAATGGTCTTTTATATCATCTTCAAATCCTTTAAGATGGGATTCAATAATATCAGAACATTTCCTTTCAACCATTTGGTCGATTAAATCAATTAAACTATGTGCGCTGATATTGTGGTTTCCAGACAGCCGATTTAATAGTTTCGTTCTATTTTTAGCTTCGAGCTTCCAGATATCGGGGATTTTTGCGCCATTTGTCTGTGTAACATCAAAGAGATGCTTTACCGAAAGTTTGGCATTATAATACTCACATACAGCAACACCCTTTTCACCTTTATTGATGGAGCGATTAACTTTGGGACTTTTCCATATTTCAAAGGTTGCAAGCATTGTTGCTTTAGGCTTTTGGGCATATACGAGCAAGGCGTTATCAAACGAATACTTATATATATTTGAACCAAACCTAAGATAATCTTTCCATGCTTCCTCCGAGCGGGTAATCGTCGGAGCTATGGTTTCATAGATAGTTTTAAGCTTTTCATCAATCTGCATCGTATCGCCTCCTCATATTTGACTTATCCATTAAATTTCTTCACCCTGATCCAGTTCGCTTTCTACTTCAAGTGAAGTTTCGTTCTCTACCCGTTCCGGCAAAAGTGATTCAACTTCTTCGGTAAGCTCCTGTAGGCAAACATTTTCATTGGCGGTTAGATTATTATCCATTCCTATCGCCAATAGCTTCTCGTAGACCGCTTTTAATTCATCTTGTTGTAAGTTCTCAAAATCCATTGGCATATCACCTAGTAATACCGCCAGGCTTTTCACCGGTTCGACTTCGGATAATGTATAATTTTCTTCGCTGTTTTCTGTAGTCGCAACCTTTTCCTGATTATGTTTTTCGAGGTTCTCAACCCTTGTGACGGCTTTATTCAATGATTCCACGGATTTTTCTAAACCGGAACTCATTGCCTTTAGGCCATCTTTAACGTGGAGAAAATCAAGCACTGAGCCGAGAGCCGATAATCCCTTTTCTTTCACCGCATCAAGAGCATTTTTTGTTGCCGAAATAATACTTTCCTTAGTATTTTTAATTTTTTCACCAATATCATCAGCAATTTTATCAAGTCTATCTACCATAACAGTAAGTGGATTCTTCCGGTCGCTCATGTGGTTCATTTTTTCTTTAAGCGTGTCAAGTTCCGAAAGAATGGTATTATACTGCTTAACGATAGCTTCAACATTATCAAGCAGAGAGGTGTAATCCTTTTGTTGTGACTTAAAACCGGGGGATTTAAGCAGTTCCAGCAGTTCTTTGATATCGGGATTTTCGTTTAGATTAATGGTAATTACTTCGGACATTTATGAGACCTCCTTTGCTTCGTGATTAGTAAAATAATCGGATAACGCTTGGTCGATAATTGTTTCCATTTCTGACTGAGTTGTATCGCCGCTAAAATACTTCTGATAAACTTTTGCTTTTATTTTAAGTGGCGGCGCAGTTTTCGGTTTTGGTTTTTTATTTAACTCACCAGATAGGATTTGGGTCATTTTTTCAGGAGTTAGCTTTTTAACCTCGGAAAACTCACGCAATAATTCAGCTTTTTTCATGTCAATCTTGTAAGCTGATTCGGTTAAGAGTCGGTCAAGTTCGGTTTGCTCATCAGGTGAGAGATACGAGAGGGATACAGCGGGGTAAAGTCCGATTTCATCATTGTCCACACGATTTAACATAAATTCACATAAATCACATAATCTTATGTATCTACTGACAGTTCGTGCATCTAAACCATACTTTTTACCAGCTATATCCCTCGCTTCATTCTTCGGGTCTAATAGTCCCGAAGTGTCACTATCCTTGATTTCATGAGGGTTTGAGAGCTTTTCAATCTCACTTAAAAGGTCTTTTCGTTTTCCTTGTGATTTAATCGCTTCAATATGAGTTTTTAGTGCAATCGCCCGTTCGCTATGCGATAAGTCGGTGAATGAACGCTGTACAAGATTGGTTTCAGTAACGATTAGCTTTGCTTCAGAATCGGTTAATCCTACTTTGATAATCGCTGGAACTTTCTTTAAACCGGCAAGTTTAGCAGCATTGACCCGGTTATGCCCGCTCAAAATCTCGTAAATCCCTAAATCTCCATCAGGTGACTCCCTGACGATTATCGGAACGATAACACCGAGTTCCTTGATGCTTCTGACCATATCATCAAGTTGCTCTCCCTCATAAAGCTTAAACGGATGACCAGCGAATGATACAAGCTCATCAATGAATAAGATATTCGAAGTGCTTTCTGGAGCAAGGTTATTAGGGTCTTGGTCTAATAGTAAGGCCTTAACGCTTCGCGCTGCTTCAGCTTTACTTTTTCGAGTGGGAATGCTCATTATATCAGACATAGGACAGCACCTCCTTAGCAAACTCCTTGTATGCAAGTGATGGTTTAGACTTTTTATCATAAATCAATACACTCTGCTGATTTAGAATTGCTTCGCCTACAAGCGTTGACTGAGGAATAACCGTATTAAAAATTCTAACGGTTTGACTATACATAGATTCCATGATTTCATTAATATCTTTGTATAGATTAGTGCGGGTATCGCACATCGACATCAATACCCCTTCAATTTTTACATCGGGATTAGCATACTTTTGAATTTTTTTGATGGTCTTTAAAAGCATTTTCAAACCGACCGCCGATAGTAATTGCGGTGTTACCGGAATAATAATACTGTCACTTGCAACTAAGGCATTGGCGGTAAGTATACCGAGAGCAGGAGGAGTATCAATAATAATTATCTCATATACTTCCCGAAGCGGTTCGATAATGGTTTTTAGGGCTGACTCAGCACCGATTTCATGCCCTCTGTTAAATTCATACGCTGATAATTTGATGTTACAGGGGATAATATCCATTTTCTCACATGGAATAATGTAATCGCTTTGGTCGGGAAGCTCACCCTCATCTAACACCGTATCCATGAGATTATACACGGTATGGGTTAACTTATCAGGTTGGGTAACACCAGCACAGATAGTAAGGCTTCCTTGTGGGTCTAAATCGACTGCCAATGCCTTTTTACCCATCAAGCCGAACGCTGTCGCTAGATTTAGAGAAGTGGTTGTTTTAGTCACACCACCTTTCATCGAGGCGATGGAAAATACTTTACACATTTTATTATTCCTTTCTCCACTCTTATCTGTGGTGAAATATGACTATGATTTACAAGGTATTAATGCTATAATAACTTAAACGCTCCTTTCACCGTAGATTTACCATAATAAATGGCATAAAAAAATAGGACTAAGTTCGTGAAACCCTTTAGTTTATTGGGTTTTCCTTACTTATTCCTATAATAACAGAGTCATATAATTAATCCTGTGTCGCAGAGTTAATCTGTACTGTGTAGTAGCTTCTGACTACTATACCTTACCCTTTGGAGCTTCCAACTCCAGAGGGTGGCACACATTCCGTATTTGATTTCCAAAATTATTTTAGCATAGAAATAAATACTGTTCAAGAGTTTTAAGATGATATATTTTTGTTACTTATGTCTGGCAAATCACTTTTTATCTTTATAATTTAAGTTGTCTAAATCGTCCGTTTTTTTATATTTGCTTATTCAACTCTATTCTAAGATTTATTCAGACTCCCTCTTTGCCTCGCCTGTGTTAAAGCTAAACTTTTCTATCCAAATATCAAACACCGCAAAAACTTCCATAACTATTAATTCTTCTATATCCTATTCGTTAGATGAAATTAGAGATATCTTTGGAAATGAAGAAATTGAAAGTAAAATAGCGAA
The DNA here is from genome assembly GCA_009787745.1 of Lachnospiraceae bacterium. GTDB lineage: Bacteria > Bacillota > Clostridia > Lachnospirales > Lachnospiraceae > UBA935. The sequence goes on along the minus strand of WQST01000010.1, from coordinate 13,881 downwards.
AAAAATAAAAGCCGTATAACTGGCTTTTATTTTTGAATTGATTTTGTGCGGTTTATCTGATGTACTTCTCCTTTCCTTTTTCTTTTTCCGCAAAGTGTCCGCAAAATGTCCGCAAGATTTTACACGAAATCTCGTGTATTTGAAATAAAAAAGATACCGGAAACCCAGTATCTTCAATGGAAATTTGCTTTTTATATCGAAGTGACAGGATTTGAACCTGCGACCTCTGCGTCCCGAAAATTAAGACGTGTGATTTGCCATAATTCGTAATGTGCTGTAAACGTTGATTTTACGCGGTTTTATAGCTTTCTATTGTTCGTGATAATTCGTAATAATTCATAGTTTTTCGTGGTAGTAGTAGTCAAATAGTAGTCAAATAAGCTGTCCGTTTTATTGGACATTGAAGCTAAAACGTAAAAGATATAGTCAAGGGATATGCACTTAAAATGATAATGGCATATGGGATAGCATTTCCTATAATATGCCTAGCGGCATCGGTGGAAATTAGGACCCGCCAAGGCAATTAACTATTACGCCAATCTATCATGGTTTGGCGCGGTGGTTATTTTTTTTTGTCTTGAACTCGCTTATAAATAAACCATAGTGCCGACGGCTGGCGGCTAAACCAGCCAGGAAGGAAGCGCAATGAAAATTAAATTCTTTGTACCAGCTCCCGAAACACTTGAAGAACTCAAAAAACTGTATAAAACTTTCGCTGTGAATTATCATCCAGACGTAACCGGCGGCGATGCGGAAATAATGAAGATAGTCAATACTGAATACGATTACCTCTTTCCACTTCTTAAAGATTTACATAAAACTGCTGACGGCGAAACGTATACCGCGAAAACTCCGAATACCGAAACGCCAGAACAGTTCAAAGACATCATAAGCAAAATAATTCACCTTGACGGCATCCTGATTGAAATTATCGGCTCATTTATCTGGATTACCGGTGATACACGGCAATATAAAGACCTTTTAAAAGCTCTAAATTTCAAATGGCATAAAACCAAAATAGCATGGTATATGCCGCCGGAAGGGTACAGGAAGTATAACAATAAAAATTTTTCCCTTGATCAAATCCGTGATATATTCGGCAATCAGGAAGTTGAAAGCAAAGTTCCCCAAAAAATAAGGGTCGGTTTTGTTCATAAATGAGGAAAATTTCCTTTGATATCGATTCATTTGTGTGTTAAAATGGATTTGAAAATTAAAAAAGAATATTGTGTGCCACCCCTTGGAGCTGGACACTCCAAAGGGCAAGGTATGATAGTGGTAGTCTATCACACAGTACGGACTTATTCCGCGACACAGGTTTAATTATATTGTAAAATCGTAGATTTTACAAGCAATAATCTAGTTCGTGGGCTGGTTGGTTCTTCGTTATTTTATACGGCGAGGTATTATGTGTGTATATTAGCATAGTATCTCGTTTTTAATTTTCTAGGCGGGGCGGTCAAATGGCTGCCCTGCCGACATTCAAGATAAATGCAGCACCCAACACAGGTACATTGCAGCCTGACGGCTGCCGGGTGCCTGACTCGGAATGCTAACTTTTTTTGAGCATGGCGGCAGATGGTAGCTGCCGCACTGCTCAACCCCTAACCCATTAACCCCCAACTACCATGGAGGAAAACAACGTATGAAGAAATTGATAACACCTGTAATTATTGGACTTTTAGCCGTCAGCTTAACAGCCTGCGGCAAAGACACTATCGAAGTCACATCCCCTAGCATCGTGACCGAAAGCCCGCTCCCATCACCTGAAGTTATTCAGACACAAGAACCCATAATTGAACCGATTATCCAAGAACCAACTTCAGAAACCGAGGAAACCCAATCCCAAGAACCCTCAGAAGTTAACGACAAACTAATTGATTTAACTAACCTGCTTTCGGAATATGCCAGAATCCAGCCGCCACGCCAATACGGCATGGATGGCGATGTGGTTTATTGGCAAATAAATAACGGCTATTTGACCAATGACATAAACCAACACGCAATGCTTTATAACATCAAAACCGATAAATTAACCATGATTCCGCTATGGGAAGGTTATTATTATCAAGGCTATATTTACGGTATTTATCAAGAAGTGAATAAAAGCTGGGACAGCAGTTCTCGTAACGGTGCATCCAGCATTGACAAATACGACATGGATGGAAATCTTGTTGCCAGACACTACGTTGGGGCACACAAGACAATCGACTTTTTAATTTTGTCCGACAGTCGTATTTTATTCATGAATGACGCTTATTTTAACGATAACGGCGACGATTTTTATTATATTCTTTCAGAGGATTTCACGACGACAACCAAAGTTCCGTTTGATAAAACTAAAATCAAAAATCTTAACGAGAACAGCACTCATGAAAGGATTAAGATAATCGGCATGCACGACAATCAAATATATATCGAGTGTTATGATAACCAATATGCCGTAGACCTAACTACCTGGGAAATAACACCGATCGAAAAAATAAACGTAACCTCGGATCACTATTTCACGGGGAATTTAGAAACAGGCGAACTCCTTGGTGCATCAAGAGATATCAGTTATAATTTTTTGAAATTTAGCAACGCTTACAGCAAGTGGTTCACAGGTACGAACTTTTATGGGTATTATGATAACGGTATTGCTTTAATTATGCCTAGCCATAATGGTGTAGACGACCAAAAAACTAAAGTCTTTAAGTATCCTAACGAGACATTCCCATTATGTGCAGTCGTCACTGACGAGTACATGATCATCACCGACGTAACCGGAATTGGTTTGTACAAGTTTGATATTACAGGTGCCAATACGGACGGAGAATTGATCGCTAAAATACTCGAAATACAAGAGAACTGATGTTCGAATTTGATAGGAAAAACAAGTACATAAAAAATGGGATTTCAGACCTCTAAACGAGGTTCTGATTTCCCATTTTTTTTTCGCTAATCTGATCATCATTTTCAGACCTGAAAACAAGAATTACTGCTCAAATTATAACCAAGGGATATGCACTTAAAATGATAAGGGCAATCCCTAAACCGATTATTAGGGATTGTGAATCATGTCAAGCCATAAATGAGGGGATTTATGCTTGACATGGCATACCATTATCTGTAAACTTTATTTAAGCGTTGCCGATATGGTAGTGGCTAGCCCTCATCAATTAGGGGGCGTTCTTTGCCCTCGGAAAGGGGGCTGCCTATGGTTACATATGAAGAGCTATTTTCTTTATGTTTAGTGATTATTGGTATTATTGCCCTGTTAAAACGGGACGACAATAAAAAGAAATAACCGCCACTCTTAGCTGGGTTTGCGGTCATTTCTTTGATCTGAATCTGGGCTAGCCATTACTGGCAACGCCCTTTATTAATTCAATTATAATCGTATTTAATTATTGTTGTCAAGTCTGAGATTCGGTTATACACTCAATGCGGCGGCTGATATTATTGAAATGACTGCGGCTGATATATCATGCCGGGGGTAATGGCGCAACGCGTTGGTTGTTTGTGTGGTGGTACATCAAATAATCCACCGTTATCCCTTATTTTGTTGGCTTTTTCTGTATATTCTTGGTCGCGTTTTAATTTTTTGGCGGCGGCTCGTTTTTCTATTGCTATCTGGGCGGCGGCGCGGCGGGCATTGGCAATATCATCATAATCCGCATCATCAAAAACGATTGATTGATAAATATCGCAAGCCATACCTGAACAGTAATAACGATCACAATCATAATGTGATTTTTTAAAATCTAGTTTAATATCGGCAATTTCACCGTCCGAATATCCGTCAGAAAAATAGGCAAATAATCTAGCCTGTTCGGCGGCGGCTTTTTCTTCGATTATGGCGGCTTTTTCCTCATCAGTGAGCGTTTCAATCCGTGGTATTCCGGCATTTTTGAAGTCATCCAATTGCAATAAATCATCTATTGTCATATCGGCGTAAGGATTATCATCATTAGCACATATCACCGTATCATTAATGATATCAACAACAGGCTGTAATAGTCGCCGCTCGTAATCCAAACCCAAGTCACGGTTATATTTTAAAATTTCAGCAACTTTTTGGAAAGAACCGATTATATTACGATATTCTTCGTACTCAAAATATGTACCTTTTTTGATAAATCCGCGATTTATAAGCATATCAAAATCTTGTTCCCGAACTCTGAAAATTAACGGAAAACGGCGGTATGACTGTTTTTTTTGCTTATCTTCTGACGTATGTTTGACACCTGTTTTTTTATCAATATACTCTCCCACTAAACCGTCTAAAAAATCCCCATATGATTCAACCGAATTAACAATATTGATAGTATTAATCAACGAAGCAGAGCCGTATTTAACATTGTATTTTGAACGTGTCGGGGTCGTGTCAAAACAATCAAAGACACCCCTTGATGACTTGTAATTGTATAGCAAATCAACTGCTCGGAACTCGTTGTAAATAATTACTGGTTGTCCGTCATAACCTAAAAATCCAGTACCATCACACGATACCTCAAAAAATATCTGTTCGTCCGTTAGATCGGGATAAAACGACCGTGCAATAGCGCGTGACATATAACCCTTACCGACACCGCCATCGCCTTCAACGTAATAATTAATACGCATAGCGGGTAAGGGTGCGGATTCAAGATATTTTAAGCGTAATTTATCAAGTGTCGTCATATCGGCAGTATATACTGTCTTATGATCTCTTTTTAAATCATATAATGACATTGAGCCTGTAAAAATTTCGTTCCGAAACCAATCTCTTTCCTGTAGAGGTCTTTTAGTGCCATACTTGTTTTTGCGGTTGTTATAAGCATTAACTTCCGACCGCCAATCAAAATTGGCTGTAACTTCTGAATCAGCATATACCTGTTTGGCTTTCAATTGTTGCCGAATATCATTATGCGGAAGATAAGCAACGCAATCAATAAATGCGCCTTTGCCGTCGGGGTGTATGTCTTGCTTAAATTCTTGCGGAGTTTTGATCAAACTAATTGCCATATCATCATTAATACCAAGCCATTTAGCGACCATTTTTAAGGTTATTGTAGTATTACCGCAATAAATTACAATATGCCAATGTGGCGGCTTGATATCGCCGATTTTGACTGTAATATTATACATATCCTGCATACGCTCAACGTCATCTTCGGTGTATTCGTCCTTGTCGTGACGAATGTAGGCATAAAGGATAATTGATTTATGTCTGACTAGATTTTTTATATTGGACAATCCAAAATTAAGTGATTGCCCTGTAATTGGATTAACTTCGTACTGTACGATATTAAAAGTACGCTTCCGCGCCGTTAAGCGTCTGTCGGCTTTGGCTTTGATTGTTGCTTCGGTTGTTTTTTTCATAATTTCATTTTCCTTTCGAACAATTGTTTGCTTATTTGGTAAATATACACTAATTTACACAGTTTTACACAGTTTTGCGGGCGGCTATACGGGACATTGCCGCCCGCGCATATAGTGGGTTTGTAGGGTATATTACACAGTTTTACACAGGTTACACAGTAATTTATATTTGGTGAAAAAATAGTGAAAAACCACATATTTTTCTGTGGAAAAATCGAATTTATTTTAATTGCAAGCGATAAATCAAGTTTTATCGTTTTACCACATAAATGATTAAGTACCCAGCTGATAATCATCAATACCAGCGTTAGCCTCGGCCATGATATCATCCAAATTCATATGCACATTAAATTTCGATTCCCTGAGTGACTTGGCAATCGCCCTCGGCATGGTAACATCCGCACCAATCATTTTATTACCTTTATTGATTACTTTTTCGGCATAACTTGATTTCGCGGCTTTAAATTTTTTGTCGGCTTCCTGCGCCGCTGTAAGATTATCCGATATAACAGCCGTTGCATCATTTATAATCCGATCAAACTTACGTACTCGCACCCCAAGCGCAAGTGACTGCGCAAAAAGCTTATCAGCGGCACTATAGTGTTCGCTTCCAATAATTGGACGGACAATATTGGTACTGTCACCCTTAAGCGATTCGGTTAATGAATTACGCATATCATCTTTGATATCATCAATATTATCATAAGACTTGCCACGCGTATCAAGGGCGGCGGCCTGTGCATCAAGCAATACCTGTTGTCCTACAATATCCTTGCGGCCATCCTCTATTGCGTCCAAATCGGCAGTCCTGGCTTTTAATTCCTCGGTGGTGTAGCCACCCTTGGTTCTATTGTTGCGGACAAGTCCCGGCATCCCGAACTCATGCGCTATTACCTTGTCAAGCTCATCCTGATACTTAACCAATTCATGGTTTTTAGTCCCCCGACCTTCATAAAATAGTGCAGTGGCTGAAAGGCGTTCCCCCGGATTCGTGTACTTTGGTTTTGGCCTGTCTTCTTTTAGCTTATTTTTTTCATCTAGGGTCATTTTGACCTTTGACTTAGTTTTAGCAGGCGCATCCGTCACAGGCATCATAGCAATATGTATGTGCGGCGTGGTCTCATCCATATGCACGTAGCCTTGCAAGACGTTGGCTTTGCCGTACCTCATCTGCGTAAACACAAATACGACCTTGAAGAATCGCTCTACTTTTGCTGGGTCGTCCAATAATTCCCGGGGACATGTAACTTTCCAATCTGTCAAAACATTGCAATCTTTGCGCGGTTTCCGCTTGTCTTTGTAGATTTCCGCTATCCGATCCGTTATCATCGTGTTGAGCGATTTATCAGTATCTAACATTTTGTAATTATCTTTGGTCTCCTCTGGTCTGATACGGTGCTTGCCATCAGGGAATACCCGCTTGCCATTTTTGTATTCTGGTGAAACCGGATTATAATCATCGTCATAAAAACCATGACGTTGCATCCACTCTTCGTCACGGTCATATTCTTTTTCGATGTTCGGAATCCCCCCTATTTTCGAATGTCGCAAATGTGGCATCGCTCATCCCTCCATTTCATCATTATCATCATTGCAATTTTTCGTATTGAAATAATCAATCATTGTATCCGAAAAATAATCTTTATTTAATGTAAATCTCCCCTGCGAAAGCGGGTAGATTTACCACGTTAAGTCTACCTTGGTAGACACGTGCCCTGCGGGGCTTAAAACTAAAAGCAAAAAGCCAAAAACATTCCGCCTTTGGCGGCGGCCAATATCGCAATAATAACAGGTGCCATTTTATATAATTGTGTTCTTACTTATCAAATTTTTGCACCTACCAGCCATTTAAAATATCGCTCGTTATTTTATAATCAATATCAAATAACGCTTGTTATTTTAAATATGCCAATCATGCGACCTCATCCCCAGCGTTAAAATAGTCAATCAATGACTGCTCATTAATTAGAATCTTTTTTGTTCCACAACGGACTACCCTAATCTTGCCGGAGTGAACGACTGTTCGCACAAAATACTTACTTAGATTGTACTTAGCGGTTACCTGGTCAATGGTCATCATCGACAAAATTGGTTCAGTTTGATTTGTCATATTTGTCATATTTTTAATCTCCCATAGTTTTTATTCTTGCCTTTAGGTTGGCTTGGGTTTATAATAGTGTGTATCAAATTGATGATATCAGATACAGACGCAAATGTCAAGCGTATGTAGACGAAATATATCTAATGATACAGACGCTTACAATAAGAAAGGAAATATAAAAAATGGCTACATATATAGAGGATTTTCGTTCTAAATTAATTGAGTTGCGCGAACGCAAAGCAACAAAAGAAGGACGCAAAATCACACAAGAGATAGCGGCCAAGGAAATGGAAATGTCAAGGCCGGCTTTGGGGTCATATGAAGCTGGGACACGATTACCAGACATTGAATATCTAATCAAGATATGCAATTACTATGATATTTCATGTGACTACTTACTTGGATTAGACAGATTATCAGGGCTAGGCGGTGACAGTATCGATTTGATTCACGATATCACGGCAGATGATCAATTAAAATATTTACTCAATGATTTTCTAACCCCTTTGTTATTAGATTTGATCAAAGGACTATATAAATATAGTTACAGCCATTACGACAGTCTAAAGAACGTCTCAGAGCATACCAAAGGTAAATCCTTTCCAGGTCCATTTGGTCTGATTAGACCGGAAGAAGAAAGCGAAAACGCGCTTATCGCCCATAAATGGCATTGTAGTAAAAAGGCAGAATCTTTACTTGATTACTGTTACCATGCAATTGAGCAGCGGAATATTGAAGCAATAAAAAACGAAGCCGACGAAAGCGAGGATGATTAATAATGGCAAGTATACGCAAACGCGGCAATACGTACCAAATTACGGTTTCAAACGGTTATGACATTAACGGCAAAAAAATAACTGAAACAACAACGTGTGAGCCAACCGCAAAAACGGCAAAGAAAATCGAACTTGAAGTTCGTGATTTCGCTTTTGAGTTCGAGAAAAAAGTCAAAAGCGGTAAATATATATCCGGCGACAAAATGACATTTGCTGATTTCACTAATCTGTGGTTTGCAAAATATGCTGACGGTCAACTAGCAGACACATCAATATCACGCGCCAAATCAACTTTTAATGTTATTTTACCTTACATTGGCCATAAAAAAATATCAGCATTGCAACCGCTCGATTTCCAGAATTTATATGTAGATTTACAAAATGACGGTTACACCAAAAACGGCAAAACATATAAATATAGTAATAATACGATTAAGCGTATGCGTGATGATTTGAGCAGTATTCTAAATACTGCCATCGACTGGCGATTAATAGCAGACAATCCTGTTAAGGGTTCAAAACCACCTAAAGTTGAGCGTAACAATTCGGATATTAAATATTTTACTCCTGATGAAGCTAAAAAATTTCTTGATTTTTTGGATAAAGATTATACCGTTGTTCATCGCGGGCGCGAAAAAGCAGACGGCACACCGTCCATCGAACATATCACCACTAAACAAATTTCAACTCAAATAAAAAGTATTATTTATATGGCAATCTTTGGCGGTTTTAGGCGCGGCGAATTAGTTGGATTTTCATGGTCTGCCGTGGATTTCGATAATAATTGCATATCGGTTAATAAAACAGCGATACGACCAACAGGAGGGCAAAAAACAAAGGATAAGGCAAAAGCGGCATCAAGTACACGTACAGTATCGTTGCCACCGTTAGTAATGGATTTGTTAAAGAAACACAAAGCAGAGCAGACAGAATATAAAAATAATCTTGGTACAGCATGGAATGGTATGGACTGGCTATATATTCAAGATGACGGTAAGCAGATGGATATAGATACTCCCAATAAACAATTCAAAAAAATCATAGTACGCTACAATAACGACAACCCTAGTAATCCATTACCAGTAATTAATCTGCATTGCCTAAGACATACTTGCGCTACTTTAGCAATTGCCGCTAATGCCAATATAAAAAGTGTATCTGCTAGATTGGGTCATGCGGATATTAATACTACGCTTGACATATACGAATGTGTCAAGTAGGGAGCAAATAATAATTTGTAAATTTTTTGTGAACGTCTATAACGAGAACCTATCAAGCCAAACAATTTCAACGTCTTTTTCTTCGTAAACAAGCACTTTTTCAATCAACAAATCAATAACTTCCCTGTCGAGCCTGTCAACCGTGAGAAGCGGTCGTAATTCTGATAACCGTTCCTCAATAGCGGATTTTCCTTCGCTGACAACCCTTAGCTGTTCGCAGAGCGTTTCAAGCTCCGCGTTTTTTTGTGCAATGGTGTTATTGATGATTTCTTTTTTGCTCAAAAAAACGTCCTGCGAGATTTTACCGGAAACAAGTGCGGTGATGTTTTTAGTCACAGATTCTTCAAGAAGCCGGACAGCCCTTTGTTCCGTCTTTATTTTACCCTCAATTTCGACTTTTGAAATACCGCTCTGTTGAATGGCCGCCATGTTCAAATCCTCACGGTCTACGAGCCGTGCAACATGAACCTTGACAGATTCAAGCACGACATTTTCTATGCTTGCCTGTGTTACGGAACAATCAGGGCAATCGTAATGGTCGGTGAAATAACGAGTATTGCATTTGAAATAGGGTCTGCGAGGGTTTGACCGCTTCAACGTATGGTTGCACACAGGACATTTTATTTTACCGTGAAAAATGTGGTCGATGGGTACATCGCTCAACTTTTCTTTTCGGATAGCCTCATGTGCTTTATCAAATTCTGTTTTAGATACAATGGCTTCGTGTGCGTCAGACACTATAATCCATTCATCTTTTGGGCGTTGAACACAGCGATTTGTACCCGAATGTTTCACTTGAACCATGTTATGAACTGACGAGCCTGTGTAGCGTATATCGTTCAGAATCCGTCCTACAAGTGCGTTACACCAAAATGAATAATCAGGGTCTGCCGTTTTCCAACCGCCTACTATACCGTGCTTCTTCTTGTATTCGCTTGGCGTGGGTATGCCCTGTGCGTTTAAGATTATAGCGATTTTAGAAAGATTATTGCCGCCGGCCGCCAGCGAGAACATAAGCCGTACATAATCTGCGCTTTCTTCGTCAATAACGAGTTTATTCTTCTCCGTCGCGGATTTTTTATATCCGAACAACGCCCAACAACTTAAAAACTCGCCGCGCTTCATTTTGACAAGTTTGCTCGTAATAGATTTCTGCGCAAGGTCGCGGTTATAGTGCTGATTAGCGAGGTTTATAACCGCCAGTTCAAGGTTTGACAGCGGATTTTTCAAGCTGTCATAATAATTGTTGATAGCGATAAACCGTATTCCCCGCGCAACGAGGTAGTTCATCAAAAGGTCGTCAACGTCAATCAGGTTACGACCGATGCGCGAAAGGTCTTTTACGATAATGCAATGTACCGCTCCGCGTTTTACATCAGCAATGAGCCTTTGATACGCTTCGCGGTCTGTATGGCTGCCGCTTATGCCGTCGTCCACATAGTCAACGATTTTTGCGTTTGCAAATTCGGAGAGGGAAACGGCATAGCTCCGTATCATAGCCCGCTGATTTTTTATACTGTTACTTTCGTCTTTGGCATCGTCAGAATCCGATATTCGGGAATACGCACCAATGACATAATCCGTTCCATATACCCCTGTATAGTCAAGGGCGGCGGCGTTTTGATAATCAGAGTACATCAGTCAAAACCTCGCTTTCCTCAACTAATTTATTCAGTTTTTCTAACTCGTCCATGAAATTCAAAGTAATGCCGATTTCATTTGATAACGGCGATACGTCAATCCGTTGAATCAATGTGCCGATAATAGTTTTATTCAATTCCGTAAAACCATTGAATTTACGGAAATTCGTTAAAAAGGCGTTGCGGCGGGTTTCTTCCAAATCATATCCCGCCAATTCCTGCGAAACACGCTCTGCACCGGCTTCTGCCGCTTGTTTGTCACGTCCAAATCTTTCACGCGCAAGATTAAATTCATTGCTGTCAAGTAAACCCGCTAAATGGTGCGTATATGCGGCTGCAAGCATATCTTCGGACTTTTTCCTGTCACGTTGAAATTTTTGTAGCTCTGTTGAAAGACGGCGACTTTTTTGAATGATAGCCGCAGAATTTGCAACATCTTCAATGAGCATATCAATGGTAATACAAGCGTCCATATACCGCTGTATCGTGGCAGTTATAATTTCTACGATTTTTTCAAGCGGAAATTGCGGCACTTTTTCAAGCCCCGTTTCATAACGAAGCTCCGCTACGCAGTCACGACAACAGTAGCGGTATTTAACCTCGGTTTTGTTTTTGCGGTAATACTGCCGTTTCATGGACTTTCCGCAACGAGAACAAAACACTTTACCCACAAGGATATTTTCGTCCAATTTATTACCGAGTTTCTTGAATTTTTTCCCTGCTTCGTCCATCAGTTTTTGAACAGTGTAAAATTGGCTCTCGTCTATAATTGCAGGATGAGCGTTTTCGTGTATAACCCACTCCGACTTCGGTTTTACGCCGGCTTGTTTGCCGTGTCGTTCGTACTTGCCCTGTATCTGCTTGCCAATATATACCTCGTTTCTTAAAAGCTGACCGATATAGCCGTTTTGCCAAAGTGCTTTTTTTGCATCTTTATCATTAGTTAAAAATCCCAAACTGTGATAATGATTGCGCGGAGCAAGTACGCTGTTACGGTTCAAATGGTCGGCAATTTTTATCATGCTATCGCCCTGCGCCCGCATATCAAATATTAGTTTGACGATTTTTGCCGAGTCAGGCTCTGTTTTCAAGCGTTTGCCGCCGTTATCGGAAGTAAACATATATCCATACGGCGGTATTGAGCCAAGAAGTTCACCACGCTGTTGTTTCAATGCGTGTGCCGATTTTATCTTAACGCCCAAATCCTTGCTGTACATATGGTTGACGAGGTTTTTGAACAATATCAGCAGTTTTTTCCTCGCCGCGTCGTCGGCAAAGGAATCATAGCGGTCGTTTATTGAGATAAAACGAACATTATAAGTGGGGAATGTATCAAATAATAATTCCCCGACTTCAATATACGTTCTGCCGACGCGCGATAAATCTTTTACGATAACGCATTGCACATCACCGCGTTTTATGCCGTCCATCAGTTCGGCATAGCCGGGTCGGTCAAAATCCGTTCCGCTGAAACCGAGGTCGGTAATCACTCTGTACAAGTCAATGTCTGTCTTATCGCTGACGTAATCTTTAATGATGTCGGTTTGATTTTCGATGGAATCCTCCGACCGTTCATTTTCAACAGAAATTCTTGCGTAGCCCCATGCGGCGAATTTAACGGTTTTTGGTATTTCAAACTCCGCCTGCGGTACATTCTTTCGACTCTTTCTCGCCATATCAGACCACCGCCCTTTCATACTCATTAGAGCGGCTTTCCGTATGTTCGGGTAGTGTTTCAAGCCCGCTTTCATACCTAAGGCTGACTTCTAAAACCTTGTTCTGATGGACGGTAACGGACTGTATAAAACCTACGACAATACGGCGGTTGAGTTCCGTTATATTGCCGTGGGCTTTGAAATGCTCAATAAGAGCGCGGGTCTTAGAATCGTCCGTAAGGTGTTCAATCTCGCTCCTCAAATGGACGATATTCTTCTCCGCGTCGTCAATCTGACGACGAAAATTCTCGCGGAACAGCTTGTATTCGCTCTCCGTAATAACGCCGTCAAGCATTTTAGTATAGGACTTCACAAGGTAATCGTTATACTCTTGAATCAAGAGTAGCGATTTCTCAATCAATCCTTCGATAGCGGATTTTTTACGGCTTTTCAGTTCGTCCAACCCAACGTCGCCGGTCGCTTCATCTGCGGATAAAAGCCCCTCAATCTGTTTCTTGATAGCCAGCAGCGTATATTCCTCGATTTTTCTTCCGCTGATATTGTTATTTATACAAGTACCGTGCCGTTTGTGGGTAGAGCAGATATAATTAACGTAGTTTACATCGTTTTTCTTCGTGGTTTTTACGGTCATGGGCTGACCGCAAGCACCGCAGATAATCAAGCCGGAGAATAGTTGAAGCTGCCCCGCGCCACCTATCCGCGTGTCTTTTTCCATAAGTTCTTGCACAAGTTCAAAATCCATTTCGGAAATAACCGGTTCATGGTTATTTTCGTGTACGCTCCAAGCCTCGCGCGGTTTGTAGAAGTGTTTTTTAACACGGTAACTTGCCTTTGTGCGCTTGCCCTGTTCCAAACAGCCGATATATACGCGGTTCGTTAAAATCCGCTTAACCGCGTTCACCGTCCAAAGGGATTTTTCCTTTACGGCAAACGGGGTGTTGTACGCTTCACCTGACGCTTTTTTGTACTCGGCGGGGGAGTGTACCCCTTTTGCGTTCAACATGGCGGCAATCTGCTGTTCGTTGTAGCCGAGAAGTTTATGCTCAAAGATAGCCTTTACAACCTCGGCAGCGTAATCGTCCACGACGAGTTTCTTGTCGGTTGATTTCGTGTAGCCGAAAA